>JBEQUD010000096.1:0-2797 GCA_040349235.1 Acidobacteriota bacterium | reverse complement strand
GTGTGTCCTCCAGAATGAGGAGAACACACATGCTCAGCAGAACACATATCACCGCGATCGGGTTCGCGGTCGGCATCGTCGCAGCGATGCCCACAGCACGGGCGCAGAACTCGCAGGGTTCAGGAACGCCGCCTGGCGCGACACACCCCAGTAACCCCACCCAGCAGCCAGGCACGAATCCGACGCCGGGTCTGGACCAGCGTGGAACCGCACCCACGTCGGTACCGGGTGTTCCGTGCACGCCGATGACTGGGGCCGCCCCGGGCGGTAACATCGCCCCCCCGCCGTCCATGCCGGGTGCAACCACCGGTTCGAGCACGAAGCCGTCGGGCGGCAGCCCGACGGGCCCATCCGCGTCGCCGATGCCGGGGGCTTCCACCCCCGGCGGCATTGTCGCTCCGGGTTCCGCCGCAGGGGCTACGACGGCGCCGGCCGTCTCGACGGGCACGAGCGGCGGCTCCGCGGCCCCAGGGGGCGCGGTCAGTGGATCGTCAATCCCAGGGATGATGACGCCTGGCAGTTCGTCCGGCGCGACACCGGGCATCGGTGCATCCGCCAGCATGCCGTGCGCGTCGGGGACGGGGCCCGGTACGACGACGAACCCGCCGACGACCGCGGTGACGCCGGTGATGCCTGGCACCAACCCCGCAGGCACGCCGAGTACGTCGCCGCCGCCGAAGCGATAACTGGAAGGGGGGGCGACGCCGCGCGCGCGGCGTCGCCCCGGCTGGGGAGCCGGCTACTTCTTCTGTCGCCGTTTGAGCACGAGCATGGCAAAGCCAGAGCCTGCCAGCAGCCAGGTGCCCGGCTCGGGGACCGGCGCAATCGCGCCGAACAGCCCGTGTGATTCGTCAGCCGGTCCGGCCGTGAAATACAGCGTGCCAGTACTGCCGCCCTGTCCACCGTTGCCGAAGCGCAGCGCCCACAGCCCGTCGATGACGATGGGAGTGTTCGTCGTGTCCATCAGTGTGTCGATAAGGGCGCCGGAGGTCGGGTCGAACGCGTGGATGAGGCCGTCCCCGAAATTCCCCACGAGCAGATTGCCGGCCACATTGCCGAATCCGGCGGGCGCCAAGGCGAGGCCCCACGGCGAGTCGAGGACGCCGCCCGTGACGAGCCGGCCCAGGAAGTTCCCGTTCAGGTCGAACTTGCTCACGATGCCGTTGCCCAGGCCCGCGACGTCGTCGTGCTTGGTTCCATCCTGGACGGCGTACGTGACGTACAGGACACCGCCGAGATTCTGGATGTTGAACGGTGCGTACCCAGCGGGCAGCCCTGGGTCAGTGAACGTGCCCGTGAGGTTCGGCGCGGCGGCCGTTGCCCTTCAGGACATCGATCTTCCCCGTGCGAAAGTTGGCCGCGTAGGCATACCCGTTGCCGCTGATCGTGGCCGCGGCCAGGCCCTTGTAGACGTTGCTCGGGCTTGCGGCCTGCAGTATTTCCGCGTTTGTGCCGAGTGCGTTGCGCCATCCAGATATCGTCCCGTCCTCGGAGTCGAAGAGGAACGTGTCGCCGTTGAACGATCCTGCGACGCCGCTGAACACAACACCAGTCACGGAGCCGTCGCCGGGGATCGTGACGACCATCGCCTGCTTGACGCCCGCGCCGTTGTACAGCTCGGACGTGCCTGAGCCGTTCGAGCCCGTCCAGAACGGCGAGCCCGCGCTCGAGGCCAAGCCCCAGGCGTTGATCAGGAGCGGGTCGGTCGTCTTCGCGACCCCGGGCTGATCGGACGCGAGGTAGGTCACCCCGAAGCCGACGGCACTGGCGGCCGCGGGCGCCACGCCCAGGCCGGCCGACGCCAGAAGACAGAACGCAGCAATTCGTCCACGCATGTGTGTGCCCCTCCCGTTCGACGTCGCGGCACGGAAACGTGCGGCGCGCGAGTCGTGAGCATACTGTGCGGGGTTGCCGGACGGCTCGCATGGTTGACGTCTCGCGTAAATAGTTGGCGACGATCCAGATTTCCGGTCGGCAGGACGGACGGCCGTATCACTTCGGTCGTGTTGCGCGCCGCATTGAGCACAGATCGGTCTGGCAGCTCGCGTCTCAGGACGCCGGGGCGGTGGCCTTCGGCGTCCAGGGGGCGACCTTGAGCAGCAGCAGCATCCCGGGGACCGCGAGGGCGGCGCACAACAGGAAGAAGCCTTCCCATCCCATGCGTTCGACCATCCAGCCGGTGGCAGCATTGGCGAACGAGCGCGGCACCACCATCAGGCTGGTCAGAAGGGCGTACTGCGTGGCCGTGTAGGCGGGGTGCGTCGCGCGCGCGATGAACGCGCCGAGGGCGGCGGCCCCGAGCCCGACCCCCAGGGCCTCGAGGCTGATGACGACGGCAAGGCGCACGAGGTCCACGCTCGAGATCGTCGCATGATGCCCCGCCGCGGCCAGCCATGCGAAACCGAAGATCGAGCCGACTTGGACGACGCCGAAGAGCCACAGGGCCCTGTTGATGCCAATCTTCGCCATCCAGAGGCCACCAATCAAGGCGCCGATGACCGAGGGCCAGAGGCCGGCGTTCTTGGCGATGAGGCCGATCTCGGTCTTCGAGAACCCCATGTCCAGATAGAACGGCGTGGCGAGCGCCGTGCACATCGCATCGCCGAGCTTGTAGAAGAGCACGAACGCGAGGATGAGGCATGCGCCCCGCCAGCCCTGTCGGCTCGTAAATTCGCGGAACGGCTCGACGATGGCCGCGCGCAGCGTCCTCGGGGCGATCGCGCGATGCGGCTCGTCGACGAGAAGCGTCATCGCCATCCCCGGCAGCATGAAGAGGGCGGTGACGATGAACACCGTG
>JBEQUD010000027.1:0-5634 GCA_040349235.1 Acidobacteriota bacterium | reverse complement strand
GCCGCGACGCCGATGCAGCTGCTGGCCATGGGGCTGCTCTTCGTCGGTTTTGCATTCAAGGTGTCGGCCGTGCCGTTTCACATGTGGACGCCTGACGCGTACGAAGGCGCACCACCGGCCGTCACGGGGTTCATGTCCACGGGCGTGAAAGCGGCCGCGTTCGCGGCGTTCACGCGGGTGTTTCTGTCGGCCTACGCCCCGCTCAGCGCGCAGTGGACGCCCGTGCTCTGGGTGGTCGCCGCGGCGACCATGATCGTCGGCACGGTGGTCGGCGTGGCGCAGTCCAACATCAAGCGGATGCTGGCCTATTCGAGCATCGCGCACGGCGGGTATCTGCTCGTCGCCCTCCTCGCCGGGGGCACTATCGGGAAGGGTGCCGTCCTCTTCTACCTGCTGGCCTACGCCGCCACGAACCTCGGCGCATTTGGCGTCATCGCGCTCCTCGATACCGCCGAGCGGCCGAACGACAAGGTGCGCGACTATGCCGGCTTGTGGACCGCCCACCCGGTTCTGGCCGGGCTCATGACGGTGTTCATGCTGTCGCTTGGCGGGTTCCCGCCCTTCGCCGGCTTCATTGGCAAATGGTACGTGTTCAGCGCGGCGGTCAAGGCGGGCTACAACGGGCTCGCCATCATCGGCGTGCTGACGAGCGTCGTGTCGGTCTTCTTCTACCTTCGCGTCGTGGTGATGATGTACATGACCCCGGCCGACCCTGCTGTCACGGTGCCCGCTGTGCCGAGGCTGGCCGGGGTGGCGCTGCTCGTTTCGGCGCTGCTCGTCTTCTATCTGGGTATCCTGCCGGCGCGCGTGCTCGACTGGGCCGCGCAGTCCATCAGCTCGATCTTCTGACGGCCCGGGGGCATCGACGCTGGCGGGGGGCTTGGGGCGGCCCATCCGCCCGTGCCGCAGCCACCACGGGCAGATCCGCCAGATCCGCAATGTTATGCTACGGACATCGCGATGACTCCAGGCCCCCCCACGCATCGCCCGCTGGAGCGCTTCTGGCCGTACGCGGACTTACCCGAGCAGCCGACCGACGAGGAACTGGCGTCGCTCGACCCCGATCTGCGCGAGGCCCTCTTCGGCACCGAACGGCGCCCCTTCTCCATCACGCTGGTCTTTCGCGCGACCGACACACCGGAGTGCACCCGTGCGCTGGCGCTCGCCCGGGCCTCCGCCGAGTTCCGCGAGACGGGGCACGGCGACGACCGCCGCTATCGCGCGCGATTCTTCAGCGCGGATGCGGCGCGTCTGCGCGATCTCTTCGAGATCGTCGGGAGCCTGGACGGCACGGAGGTCCTCATCGACGATCGGCCGGTTCCCTACGCGCGGCAGCTCTGGCTGCCGCTGGTCTGGTTCCTCATCGGTCCGTCCCGCTGATGGCGCCCAGCGAGATCGAGCGCGACTTGCTCCGGCTCGAGGCGGAGCTCAAGCGGCTCGAAGCCGAGTACAACATGTTCTTTTCGGGCCGCCTGCCCAAGCCGCCGTGGGAAACCCGGAGCCGCGTGCAAGCGATCGTCAAGCAGTACGATCGCACCTACATCCGCAACTACGGCGACCGTTTTCGCTTCACGACGCTGCAGTCCCGGTTCGCGACCTTCGTCGATTTGTGGGACCGCGGGATGCGCGCGCGGGAGGAAGGGCGTCCGGGCCCGTTCGGCCAGAAGCGGCCGGATGCCGACGCGGGCAAGGCGCACGACCGCATCCTGCACGTTGCGGCGTTTCAGGATCCCGTGCGGGAGCTGGACAAGTTGACGGAGTTGTACGAATCGGTGTCGGAGGCCAGGCGCGAAGTCGGGGAAGACGCGGTGCCGTTCCACAAATTCGCGGACCTCGTCAAGGGACAGGTCACGCGGCTCCGGCAGACCGGCAGCCCGGAAGTCGCGTTTCGAGTTGCGTTGAAGAACGGGAAGGTCAGTTTTACCGCGCGGGCGCTCAAAGGCGGAACGGAGTAGCGTGGGAAGCGATGCAGAGCGAACGACGGTCGGCGGGATGCACGGGGCAAAGGACTGGGCTGGGAGTCTGCACTCCGAGCCCGAGCCCTTGCCCTCTTCTTCAGGTCAGATTTTGGTGACGTTGCCAGCCTGCGGGCCCTTCGGGCCGTCAACGATCTCGAACTCCACCGCCTGGCCTTCCTCGAGCGAACGGAACCCGTCGCCCTGGATGGCGGAGTAGTGGACGAAGACATCACTGCCTCCATCGCGCTCGATGAACCCATACCCCTTGGCGTTGTTGAACCACTTGACCTTGCCTGTGATGCGCATCGTTCTTATTCCTAATTGCTGTGGCGCGGCCTCACGCCGCGTCATGAAAACCAACCCCGGCTCCGTACCGCCCGTACTGGATTCACCGGAGCAAAAAAAAAGGCCGCGTATGCGGCCTTTCCCTTACGGCGCCAGGCCCGCCCGGCGTCGCGTCAGATAATACTGGACTTCATTCATTATGCCAAGAGCCCTCCTGAGCGTTTCCGACAAGACTGGCGTCGTCGATCTGGGGCGCGGTCTCGCGTCCTTTGGCTTTGAGCTCGTCTCGACCGGGGGGACGGCGCGCGTGCTCGCCGACGCTGGTCTTGCAGTCACGGGGGTGTCGGACCTGACCGGCTTCCCCGAGATGATGGACGGCCGGGTCAAGACGCTGCACCCGGCGCTCCACGGCGGCATCCTCGCCCGCCGCGACCGTCCGGACGACCTGGCGGCCCTCGAACGTCACGGGCTGGGGCTCGTCGACGTCGTGGTCGTCAACCTGTATCCCTTCGTGAAAGCCGCCGCGAATCCCGACACGCCGTTCGACGCGCTCGTCGAAGAGATCGACATCGGCGGGCCGTCGCTCGTGCGCGCCGCGGCGAAGAATTTCCGAGGCGTGCTCGTGGTCGTCGATCCGGCCGACTACCCGCGCGTGCTCGACGAGCTCGCCGGTACGCCGAGCCTGTCTTTCCGTTACGAGTTGATGCGGAAGGCGATCGCGCACACCGGCGCCTATGACACGGCGATCAGCGCGACGTTGCAGGCCATCGATCTGGAGGGCGCGACGTTCGTCCGCCGCCCGGCGGTGGGCGGCCTCGCCCCGCGCCTCGATATGCCGCTCAGCAAGGTCCGCGACCTGCGCTACGGGGAGAATCCCCATCAGAAAGCGGCCTGGTATCGGCCGGCGTCAGGACGCGAGGCCGGCCTCGGCGCCGCCACCTTCTTGCAGGGCAAGGAACTGTCGTACACGAACCTGCTCGACCTGGATGCCGCGGCGCGGATCGTCCTCGAGTTCGACGAGCCGGCGGCCGCCGTCATCAAGCACACGAACCCGTGCGGCGCAGCCATTGGCCGCGACGCCGCCGATGCCTACACACGGGCCCGGGACGCGGACGCGATGGCCGCCTTCGGGGGCATCGTCGCGCTCAACCGTCCCCTCGACGTTGCCACCGCCGACGCCATCGTCTCGACGTTCATCGAGGCCGTCATCGCGCCGTCGGTCGAACCCGAGGCCGCGGCGGTCCTCGCCCGCAAGCCGAACATGCGCGTCGTGACCGCGAGCTTCGACGAGCTGCGCAGCGGCGGCGTCGAACTGCGGACCATCCTCGGAGCCGCGCTCGTCCAGGAGCGCGATTGGGTTGCCGAAGCACGTCATCCGTGGACCGGTGCGGTGCCGGACGGCCTGCGCGTCGTCACGGCGCGGCAGCCGTCGGTGGCAGAGTGGGAAGCGTTGCGCTTCGCGTGGCGGGTGTGCGCCCACGTGAAGTCCAACACGGTCATCTTCACCGACGCCGCGCGGACGCTGGCCATTGGCGCCGGGCAGATGAGCCGCGTGGACGCCGTGAACGTCGCCATCATGAAGGCGCGCGCGCGCGGCGAGGGGGTGCTCGCGGATTCGGTGGCGGCCTCGGATGCCTATTTCCCCTTCAGGGACGGGCTGGATGCGGTCGCAGCGGCTGGTGCGACCGCCGTGGTGCAACCGGGGGGCTCCGTGCGCGATCCCGAGGTGATTGCTGCCGCCAACGAGCACGGCCTTGCCATGGTGTTCACGGGGCGCCGACACTTCAGGCACTGAGCGGGCTGCGACGCGGACCGGGAGGGCCGATGTGTCCTCCTGGCGCTCCTATTCGCCGTGCCGGTGCGCGACCGCAAACGGCAGCGTCACCAGCACGAGAAACACCATCTGGAACTCCGAGTCGCCGAAATTGTGCTCGAACATACCGGAGGCGAGCATGGCGACGACTGTGGCGACCGCGCTCGCGGCCAGAAAACGTCGGGGGCCGCTCGGAGTGGCGCGACGAAACAGCCGGACGGCTCCAGCGAGCGCGAGGCCCACGAACCAGAGCCAGAAGCCCAAGGCGGGCAGGCCGCGTTCGGCCGCGATCTGCAGCGGCACGTTGTGCAGGTGCGGAGGCGTCTGCAGTACGGCCCCCGCGTCCCGGTACAGGGGGTATTCGCGCGCGATCATGTTCGGGCCCACGCCCGCCACGGGGTGGGCGCGCACGATCTTGACGCCGGCCCTCGCCATCGCCACCCGGTCGCGGTTGCTCAGGTTCTGCAGGTCGAAGATCGAATAGAACCGCTGCACGACGACGTTCGGCGCCACCGAGAAGAACAGCGCGGCGGCCACCGGCAGCAGCGCCGTCAGACGGAAATCGCGCATGACGAGCAGCACCGCGACCCCGCAAAAGGCGCCAATCCAATTGTTGCGTCCCAGACTGAGCGCCAGCGCGACGGCGAGTGCGGGGGCGACCAGCGCGGCCCACACCCGAGCCTTCGAGGTGAAGAGCACTCGCGCCAGCGCCAGGTTCAGCACGAGCATCATCAACCCCGAAAACGTCATGTAGAGGCCGAGGGTGCTGCGAGGACGGAGACCCAGGTTGTCGTAGTGCAGAATCGAGTACTGCCCGATGCCAACGACCGCGCTGGCCGCACCGGCCGCGAGGACGACCGTCGTCAGCATCACGGCGGACTCGTCATCGACCAGGTCGTAGACCAGGGGGACGAGGAGGATCAGGACGAGCTGTCGGCACTCGTGCAGGCTGCCGGCGACGTCGGGCGACCACGCCGCCGAAACAAGCGTCCAGACAGCGTAGAGCACGAGCGGCAGCATCCACGGCGGGCCGGCCGGCCTTCGTCGTTCGCCGACGAGCACGCCCGCCCACGCCACGACGGCCAGCGCGAAGAAGAGCTGACCGATCGCAATCGAGAACTGAATCGCGGCAACGGTCCCGGCCAGGCACAGGAGCGCGGCCTGACGCGGCAGCGGCTCGGGCGCCCGATTAGACCTGGCCGAATTCCGAGGTGTCGTCGTCATCAGGTTCTGGCCGTGTGATGAGCCGCTGCAGGCGCGTCACCCACCAGGGCCGGCGTCCATCGAGAGGCCCCACGATCGGATGGTCCCGCAGGTGGGCGGCGGCGGCCTTTGGGACGACCCCGCCAAGGAGCACGTCGCCCAGGAAGCGCTCGATTCGCCGATCGAACCACGCGCGGTTCGCCCAATAGTGATCGAACCAGGGCGCCGCCTCAGCGAGCACCTTGCCAGCATCGATCGCGACGCGGAGGCATTTCTCGACCTGCTCGACGATCCCGAGGCCCGCGGCCTGCCGGTCACGCTTCCGGATGGCTCGACGGTCCCTCGTCTGCCCGGCCTCGTGCGATGGATCACGGA
>JBEQUD010000016.1:0-5820 GCA_040349235.1 Acidobacteriota bacterium | reverse complement strand
CGTCACGCGCTGCTCCTGTCCACCCGAGAGCTGGCGCGGAAAGTGGTGCATGCGGTCCGAGAGTCCCACCACGGCGAGTGCGGTTTCGACGTGGCGGCGGCGGTCGGCCTTGGACAGCTTCGTCAGCAGCAGCGGCAGCTCGACGTTCTGGAAGGCCGTGAGGACCGGAATGAGGTTGTACATCTGGAAGACGAACCCCACGTGCCGGGCCCGCCAGGCCGTGAGCTTGCCCGCTGACATGTGCGTGACTTCGTCACCGGCGACCGTGATGCTGCCGCGGGTCGGCACATCCAACCCACCGAGCAGGTTGAGGAGCGTGGTCTTGCCCGATCCGCTCGGCCCCATGAACGCCACGAATTCGCCCGCGGCCACGTCCAGGTTCAGTCCCTGGAGCACGTGAATCTCTTCGCCCCCGCGGCGATAGGTTTTGTCGAGGTCGCGGACCTGAATCAGCCCGGCCGCGCCGGGTGCCCCGTCAACTCTCACCATGGCGAATCCACTCCTATTTGGACGATACCTGGACCGCCTGGCCGTCAGCCAGCGTGTCCGGGCCGTTGGTGACGACCACGGCGCCCGGCTGCAAGCCGCCGAGGATTTCGACGTCAGTGCCGCGGACGGCGCCCACGGTGACCGCGCGGCGCTCGACGACCGCGCCGTTCAAGACGAACACGAACTTGGACGTCGCATCCTGGCGAAGCGCCTTCTGTGGAACGAGCGCGAGCGCCGGCGTCGTCGCGGGCCCCTTGTGCGCAGCCGCGTTCTCGAGAAACGTCACCTTGACGCCCATGTCCGGCAGAATCCGCGGATCCTTCGCGGGATCGGCCAGCCGGACGTGGTCGGCTTCGGTCAGCGAGATCCGCACCTTCACGGTGGCCTTCTGCCGGTCTGCTGTCGGAATCACCGTGCGGACCTTCGCGGGGATGGTCCAGTCGGGATACGCGTCGAGGACCGCGTTGACCGCCTGGTCCGCCGCCACCTTGGCGATGTACGCCTCGCTGACGTCCACCTCGAACTCGTTGGAATGGAGATCGACAATCGTCGCGATGCCCGTGCGCGTGAAGCCGCCGCCCGCCGAGACGGGCGACACCATCTCGCCGACCTGCGCGTCCTTGGACACCACGATGCCGGCAAATGGCGCGCGGATGGTGCAGTTGTTGACGGCCTGCTGCTGCTCGCGGATGCGGGCCTCGTAGCCGGCAACCTGCTGCGTGGCGAGCTTGATCTTGGCGCGGAAGCTGTCGGCAGCCGCGACGGCGGCGTCGAGCGCCTGCTGCGTCTGGATGCGCTCCTTGACGAGTTGCTGGGCGCGCCTTAGTTCGGTGTCCGCGTTCCTCAACTGGACCTCGTAGTCCTCGATCCCCGCGCGGGCCGAGTCGCGGTCGGCACGGGCCGAATCGAGCGCGCGCCGCGCCTCCGTGTCGTCGAGCGTCGCGAGAAGTTGGCCTTCCTTGACCCTGGTGCCCTCGTCGAAGAAGACGGCCGTGACGCGGCCCGTGATCTTGGCGGCGATGGTCGCGCGCCGGCGTGGCGTGACGTAGCCGCTGGCGTTCAGGACGCCGGCGGGCCCGGTCGCGGGCGGCGTCGCGGTGGCGACATCGACCACCGGCGGCCGGCCGCGCAACGCGAACGCGGCGGACCCGGCAAGGCCCGCGACCAGGATGGCCGCGGCCACCCAGATCCACACACGGCGGCCGCGCGCTCTGCCGCGCTGATTGTCGGAAATCCGCAGGGCGGATAGATCCGGCTTGGGAACGGACGATGACGGGACGGGCGGGGTCGCCATGCGACGGGAGCTCCTTCGATCCCCAGACTATCAGACGCGACCGCCCGTCGGTGTCACCACGACGCGTGCCACCACAGGCCGGACCGCACTAGACTGGGCCCGACGCGGTGTGCGCGCCACATCCGCGTCTCCCCTGGGCTCGTCGGCGTGTCGCCGATGGGCGTGTCTGAATACATTGAAAAGGAACATGCATGCCGACCAATAGCATCAGCCAGTCTCTGTTGCCGGAGTTCGACGTCGAGATGGCCAACACGAGGAAGACACTCGAGCGGGTTCCCGAAGGCAGAGGGGAGTTCCGCCCGCACACCAAGTCGATGCCGATGGGACGTCTGGCTGGGCACCTCGTGGACATCCCCATGTGGGCGCTCGCCACGCTCGGTGGGACGGAGTTCGACATGAAGACGGACGGCGCTGCCTACCCGCCCTACGTGATGCAGTCGCGTGCCGAAGCGTTGGCGAAGTTCGACGAGGAGACGACGAAGGCGCGGGCGCTTCTGGCGGCGACCACCGACGACGCCATGATGGCGACGTGGACGTTGAAGAACGCGGGGCAGCCGATTCTGGCGATGCCGCGCATCGCCGTCTTGCGCAGCTTCGTCATGAACCACATGGTGCATCACCGGGCGCAACTCGGCGTGTACCTCCGGATGAACGACGTGCCCGTGCCCGCGCTGTATGGGCCCTCGGCCGACGAAGGCCGCATGTAGAGGTGGCGGTGTCCTTGCAGCGCAGGGTGGCTGGCTCGACAGAAATGAGGCAGCTGGAATGCGATCAGTGGACATCGTCCTGTTCGGCGCGTGCGCGTTTGCTCCGTCTTCGGCCTTCGCGTCGTCCGTCCCCATCTGCGACGAACCGACCACTGGGTCTCCCGCATGCCAGGCGACGACCTACTTTGGGGACGACTTTACCCAGTGGAAGAATCCCGAGCTCAGCAGCCTGCGCTCGGCTCGGCTGCCACGGTCCATCCCTCTGCTGCCCGGCCAGGCCATCGTGGCGGGCGATACGGACGAGTCCGCGGCGCTCGACAAAGCATTGCTGGTCGATGCGTTCTTTCGAGCCACGGCTGCATGGCCACGCCTGCTCGACGGCCTGGTGCTGCCGGGCGTAGGCCGCTCACGGATGCCGCCGTCCGGCGCGGGGAGCGCGCTTGGTAGTGGCGACGTCCAGATAGGCGTGGTGCCGCGCACGTTTCAGTCAAACGCCGTGGGCCACGCACGCACGGCTGGCGCCGGTTTGCCCGGAGGCAGCGGCGGATCGTCCGGCGTGGGGACTGGGTCCCGTGCCGCTCGAGCCATCGCAGTTGGTGCGCAGCCCAGCCTTTCTCTGGCGAGTCCGCCGGACGCGGGTTCGCTGCAGCAGCAGGACACGCGGCAGCAGGACGGCGCAGCGGGCACTATTGTCGAGGGTCTGCAAACGGACACCGGATCATCTGCCGCTGGCGGACCAGGCGGCGGGCAGTCTGACGCGGCCGCGACAGCCGGCACATCGGACGCGTCGCCAGGTGGCGATCGACCAAGTGGCGATCGAGAAGCGTCGGCCGGGGCCGATCCGGCCCCGCCGCCCGGCGCGTTCTCTGTGCTGATTGCGCCCATGGACGGGACGCTGGGCACAGGAGACATCGGCACCGACGCGGCCGACCTCCTCGACCCACGCTCGTTGGTGGTGCGGCGCATCGACCCTTCCCTCGATGGCGCGCCCGCCGCGTCGCCGTTTGCGTCCGTCCTGTCGCCGGAGACCGCCGCAGGTGGCCCGTCGGCCGCCGCCGATGCGGTGCCGGTTCCAGAGCCGCCCACCCTCGCGCTCGTCGGGGTCGGGGTGTTGCTGGTATCGGGCGGTGCGTATCGTCTCGGCCGGCGACGTCGATCCGAAGTGCGTCACAGTCGTGAGCGTTAGGTACCCACCAACGCATCCGACATCCGCAACTTGATGAAGGCCTGACGCATGACGCCGATGCGCCGGGCTTCTCGATCGATCGACCGCAGCAGATCGACGGGAAAATCGACGTTGACGACGAGCCTTTGACCAATCGACATAGGGCGTCATGTCGCCGGCGGGATCATCCACCGACAGGTCGGCCAGGCGGCCGAATTCCTCAGCGGTGACCCCTTTCGCCTGATCCTTCTTGGTACTGCTGTTCTTCGTCCGCACGTGCGCGGCGGACCGAGATGATGCGGATTGTTTCTTCATGGCGATATGTCACCGTCGCGGTCCACGTTGTCTCGCAGGGCGTGGCGGCCGATGGTTGGTGCGCCGCGTGCCGCACGTGGTTGTCACATTCCGTCGGGGTGAACTAATTAGATGACTTACGTGGTGGGCGCTACAGGATTCGAACCTGTGACCTCGTGCGTGTGAAGCACGCGCTCTAACCAGCTGAGCTAAGCGCCCGCGGTGGGGCCGCGAACTGACGAGTGTAGCGCACTCAAACGGGCCGCCGCAACGCGCGCGCCGGGCTGTGCGGCGGCGCGCCGCCAGCGCCTCGCGGGACTCAGCGTCGATCGGGCAGCCGGCGCTCGGCGGCGCCGTCGTACGTGTGGTCTTTCGGATCGATCTGACGCATCGTGCCCTGGCGCGATCGCTCTTCGTGCGCATGTGCGATAAGGCCGGGCAGGCGGGAAATCAGGAACACGGCGTTGCCCAGTTCGTGCGCGAAACCAAGATCGCCGCAGATGGCGGCAATGGCGCCATCGACATTGACAGGCAGTGATCGTCCGAGCTCGGGCTGCCGCGCATCGAAGCGCTGGCCGATGGCCCGGATGAGTCGCACGTGCTCGCCTTCGAGCTCGAGTTCGAGCGCCATCTGGAAGAGCCGGGCCGCGCGCGGATCCTTCGTGTGAACACGATGGCCGAACCCCGGCGGGATCTCCCCGGCCGCCAGGCACTCCTCGACGAGCAGGTCGGCCGCCTGCTGGAGCGAGTGGCCGGACCGGACGTGCACGAGCCCGCGGTCGAGAAACCGCATGCAGGATTCGATGTCCCCGCCGTGGTGGGTGCCGAAGGCCAGGATGCCGGCAGCGACCGAATCCTTGAGCGGCGCGCCGGACGTCGCCACGTTGCGCGCGGCCAGCGTCGAGGGCGGCGTGACGCCGTGATCGATCGTCGAGACGAGCACCGCGTTCAGCATGCGGCCGATGGCTTGCGTGGGTAGTTCGCCCATGAGCAGCAGGTACACGGCGTCCGCGAACGACAGCCGGCCCATCATTTCGTCGAGCGGGTAGCCGCGAATCAGGATCTTGTTCGGCGCGATGGACGTCAGCGACGTCGCCCAGGCCGTGTCGGCGGCGTGCCTGGCGGGCTGATGGTCTTTGTCGGCAGCAATCAGTCGGGGCATGGCGCTCCTATCTTAGCCGGCTCTCCATAAGGCGGCCATAACAGGTTTGCCGAACTATGACGGCGACGGGAGGACGGCCAGATACGGGAGCTGCCGGTACCGCTCGTCGTGGTCGAGGCCGTATCCCACGACGAAATGGTCCTCGATGGTGAAGCCCACGTAGTCCACGGCCGCCTCCACCTGGCGCCGCGATGGCTTGTCGAGGAGGCAGACCGTGGCGAGGGTCCGCGGCCGGCGCGTGAGCAGCATGTTCTGCAAGTAGACGAGCGTACGACCCGTATCGACGATGTCCTCGACGATGACGACATCCTTGCCGTCGAGGGGGATGTCGAGGTCCCGCACGAGCCGGACCTCCCCGGACGTCGTCGTGCCGCGGCCGTAACTGGCGAGGGCGATGAAATCCATGGACAGATCGCCGGGCATCCGACGGGCCAGGTCGGCCAGGAAGACGAACGCGCCCTTGAGCACGGCGACCAGGTGGACGTCGCCCGGGAAATCGCGCCGGATGTCCACGGCGAGCTCGCCAACCCGGTGGGCAATCTGCTCGGCGGACAGGAGCGGGGCAAGCGGCTGGAGGGCTGGGGGCTGGGACACGGGGACCTCGAGGATCGACTATACCTTGCGGCGATTTGCGACGGGCGCGAGAACTGCCACGATGCGCAGGCCGGGCCGTAAAGGAATCGTAGAGGAGCAGGAGTGAGAGAGGGTC
>JBEQUD010000500.1:0-7403 GCA_040349235.1 Acidobacteriota bacterium | reverse complement strand
GGCGGACGCCGTCCGCGTCCGTGACGACATCATGCCCGTTCACGATGGCCGTGCCCGAGGTGGGGGCCACGAGCGTGGTCAGCATCCGGATGAGCGTCGATTTGCCCGCGCCGTTCGGCCCGAGCAGGCCGAAGATCTCGCCGGCGTCCACGGTGAAACTGATGCCGTTGACGGCGGTGAAGCTGCCGAACCGCTTCACGATGTTCCGGACGTCGATAGCGTTCATGCGCGGCAACGTCCTCTACTGCACCGGTAGCTGCACATAGGCCGTCATGCCGACGGCCAGGCGGCGATCGCGGTTATCGACCCGCAGGCGGATCTCGAAGGTCCGGATGTCGCGTTTGGTGCGGCTGACGTCGCGCTGCGTGGCGAAGGCGGCATCCGCGCCGCGGTAGAACACCGTCCCCGTGCGCTCGAGGCCCGACGGCAGGCGTACCGGCAACGTGTCGCCGAGTCTCACGCGGTCGATGTAGGTTTCCTCCACGTCAGCCCGGACCCAGAGGTCGTCCGGGTTGACGAGCGTCACCAGCGGCTGACCGACCGTGACGACCTCGCCCTCGCGAGCGGTGCGGACATCCACGAACCCGGCGATGGGAGCCTTGACCTCGGTGTATGACAGGCGGACGTCCGCCTTGGCGCGCTGGGCGTTCGCCGCGTCCTGCTGGTGTTCGTTCGTGGCCAGCTGGCTGCGGCGCATCGCGGTCTGCTCGGCCGTTGACCGAGCGAGTTCGACGGCCGCCTGCTGCGCCTCGACCTGTTTGCCGAGGGCGTCGAGCCGCGCCTGCGCCCCATCTCGCGTGGCCCGCGCCTGGTCCATCTCCTGCGTGGAGGCGACGCCCTGCTTGAACAGGTTCTCGACCCGTCCGAAGACCGCGCGCGCATTCTCGACGTCGGCTGCCGCCCCGGCGACCTGCGAGCGCGTCGCGGCCAGGTTCGACTCGGCCTGTCGGATTTGGTCCGCGGTCTGCCGCTCCTGGAAGCGGAGCGCGGCCTCCCCTTCCTGGCGCTGCGTGCGCACACCAGCCGCGGCGGACGCGTAATAGGCGCTGTCTGCCCGCAACTCGTCAGGGGTGATGACAGCAAGGGCCTGCCCTTTCGCCACGGTATCCCCCTCTGCCACCAGCAGGCGTGTGACCTGCCCGCCAATCTGGGGACTGACCACGACGCTGTCCGTGGCCACGATGCCCGTCAGGACGAGCGAAGCGGGTGTGCGGGCGTAGAAATAGTAGAAGGCGACAGCCGCGACGGCCATGGCGGCAACCAGGGGGACCAGCTTTTTCATCACGAAGTCTCAAACGCATGTATAAAACAGACGTTTGACACCTGTCAATCCGCGCCGAGGTCGGCGGTTTCCCGCCGATATACTGGCATCTTGCTTCAGGACCTGCCTCCCCTCGCGCGGGCCTACATCCTCGGCGTCATCGCGCTCGGGGCCATGACCTTCGCGGCGCTCGTCGGGCGCGCGGACGCGGCGCCCGTCCTGCCGCTCGTATTCCTGATTCTGCT
Source organism: Acidobacteriota bacterium (assembly GCA_040349235.1). GTDB lineage: Bacteria > Acidobacteriota > Vicinamibacteria > Vicinamibacterales > CAVVIG01 > JBEQUD01. The sequence continues at coordinate 5,897 of JBEQUD010000500.1, read as the reverse complement.
CTCGGCCCTGACCTCCGCCTTCAAGGTGCAGTTCCCCATCGCCAGCGGCTCGAGCATGTCGGTGTCGTACGTCGTCAACATTGCGTCGGTCATCCTCCGGGGCCCCCACGCCGCGATGCTCGTTGGCGCCGCGAGCGGCTGGAGCCAGTCCACCCTGAACACCCGCACGCCGACGCCGCTCTACCGCACGGTCTTCAACATTGCCGTGCTGATTCTGACGGTGGAAGGCGCGGGGCAGGTCTATCACCGCCTGGGAGGCACCGCCAACCCGGAGCCGGCGACCGCAGGCCTCGCCCTCGCCGGAATGGCGTTCACGTATTACTTCATCAACACCATCGCCATCGCGCTCGCCGTCGCGTTGACGACCGAGCAGAGCACGTGGCGCGTCTGGACATCCGACTTCGCGTCGAGCGCGCCCAGTTTCCTGCTGGGTGCCCTCGCGGCGGCCGTGGTGATCCGCGTCACCGCGAGTTCAGGCTATTGGCTGACCCTGCTGCTGACGGCCGCCCCCCTGTACCTGACGTACCGGATGTACCGCGCGGGCCGGGACAGCGAAGCGCGGCAGGGCGCCATTCTGACGGCGGCCCACGACGCGATCGTCACGATGGATCCGCACCTGAACATCCGCGAGTTCAACCCCGCGGCCGAGCGCATGTTCGGCTATCAGCGCGACGACATCCTCGGGCGCAGCATCGACCTGCTCGTCCCGCCCGCTGAACGCTCGGGCCAGCGGGAGGCATTGACGGCCTACCTGACGACGGGTGGCGGCCCACTGGCCGGACGCCGTCCGGAGATGGCCGCACTCCGTGCGGACGGCAGCAGCTTCCCCGTCGAGTTGACGGTCGCGCGGGTGCCGGCCGACAGCCGCGCCGCCATCACCGCGTTCATCCGCGACGTCACCGAGCAGCGCGCACTCGAGGAGCAATTGCGTCAGTCCCAGAAGCTCGAAGCCATCGGCCGCCTGGCCGGCGGCATCGCCCACGACTTCAACAACATTCTCATGAGCATCATGGGCGCCGCGGACCTGCTGATTCTGCAGCTCGACGCGAACGATGGTGCACGGAGCGAAGCCCTCGAGATCAAGCAGTCGGTCGAGCGGGGCGCCAGCGTGACCCGTCAACTGCTCGCCTTCAGCCGGCGCCAGGCCACGCGCCCCAGGGTGTTCGCCCTCGGCGACGTCGTCGGCGGCCTCGAAACCATGCTCCGCCGGCTCATCGGTCCGGAGATCGAGTTCCGCATCGTCAAGGACCCTGGCCCCGTGGTCGTGCGCGCGGATTCCGGGCAGATCGAACAGGTCCTCATGAACCTGGTCATCAACGCGCGCGATGCGATGCCGGACGGTGGGCGCCTGACCGTACGCGTCGATGCCGTCGAGCTGGCCGACGCCGCTGCCGTGACGCTCGTCGAAGGACAGGCCGGCCGCTACGCCCGCCTGAGCGTCAGCGACACGGGGCTGGGGATGAGCGCCGAAACGCGGGCCCGGATGTTCGAGCCGTTCTTCACGACGAAAGAACAAGGCAAGGGGACAGGGCTCGGCCTCTCGATTGTCTACGGCATCGTGAAGCAGAGCGGCGGGTACATCACGGTCTCGAGCGAAATCGGGCGGGGCGCGACGTTCTACATCTACCTGCCGATGTCCGCGAGCGCGGACCCGCCACCCGCATCCTGACGCGTGGCTACGCGCGTTATGCGGCGAGCGTGTCGTGTTCCCTGGCGTGGTATCCGACCGTGAGCAGGAGGGTGACCAGCATGAACGCCGCCGCAGCCAGATACGGCGACGAGACCCCGTAACGCGCCAGGAGCACTGTTCCGGCGACCGGGCCCAGTGTCCGGCTGAGGCTTTCCACGGCGCTGGCCACACCCTGGACCCGCCCCTGTTCGTGGCTGCCCGCGCATTGGCTGACCAGGCTCGAAATCGTGGGCATGCCGAACCCCATCCCGAACGACAACGGCACCAGCGCCAGCGCGAACACGAAGATGGAATGGGCGAACGCCGCGGCACCCAGACCGACCGCGCCGAACACAAGGCCCGCGAGAAACGTCTGCTTGTCCCCGACGCGCTTGACGATCGGGCGGATGAAGCCCCCCTGCACGATCACGCCAAGGAGCCCGAAACCCGCGAACAGGTACCCCGTCATGGCCGCGTCGAAGCCGAACCGCGCCGCCACAAAAAGCGCGAAGGTCGTCTGGAACATGGCGAGCGCGAACCAGAAGATGAAATCAATCGTCAACACGCGCCGGACGAGCGGACGCTGCACCAGTTCGGGGAGATAGCGCAGGGGATTGCCCGTGCCCGCATGCGCGCGGTGGACGGTCTCGGGCAGCCAGACGAGCGCCATGACGGTTGCCACGAGCGTGATCCCCGCGGCCGCCCAGATGGGCGCGGTGTAGCTGATATGGGCCAGGATACCGCTCAGGGCCGGCCCGACGATGAAACCGAGGCCAAAGGCCGCTCCGATGAGGCCGTACGCCCGGGCACGATCCTTCGGCTCGGTGACGTCGGCCACGTACGCCCGCGCGGTCGAAATATTGCCGCCCGACAGCCCATCTACGATGCGGGCGAGAAACAGCATGGTGATGGAATGCGCCACGGCCAGCATCACGAAACTCACCACGGTGCCGGCCAGGCTGAAGACGAGCACCGGGCGCCGGCCGTATCGGTCGGAGAGATCGCCGAGCGCGGGAGACGCCACGAGCTGACAGAGCGAGAAGATCGCAAACAGCAGCCCGATGACGAGCGGCGAGGCCCCGAAGGTCTGCGCGTAGAACGGCAGCAGCGGGATGATGATGCCGAAGCCGACCAGGTTCACGAAGATGGTGAGGAAGATGATGACAAGCGGACGCGTCATTTGGCCCGGGCCCCTTTGTTGTCGCGGACGGGAAAGTGATCGAGGTTGGCGAGCCGCCACCCTGTTTCGTAGATGAGCTGGGTAACCCGGGTCATCTTGTCGAACTCGATTCTCGAGACCTCGTCGGTGTTCATGTGGTAGTCGGGATGCAGTCCCGTGGTGAAGAAAATAACAGGAATGCCCTTGGCCGCGTAGCTGTAGTGGTCGCTCCGGAAATACAGCTGCTCGGGATCGCCCGGGTCGTTCAGTTCGTAGCTGAGCGTCATCGGCGCGGGCAAGGCGTCGTTCGCCTGCCGGCTCACGGCGTGGAGTTCGGAGCTAATCCGATCGGATCCGACCAGGTAGACGGTTCGTGACTCTTTCGGGTTGTCGCCGCGATTTCTGCCGATCATGTCGATGTTGAGCTGGGCGGCCACGCTCGACAGCGGCACGGTGGGGTAGTCGGCAAAGAACAACGAGCCGTAGCGCCCGCGCTCCTCCCCGGTGTGCCACACGAAGAGGAGCGAACGCTTGGGGCGCGGCCCCTCGGCGAAGGCCTTCGCCAGCGCCAGCAGCGCGACCGTCCCCGAGCCGTCGTCGTCCGCCCCGTTCCAGATGCGGTCGGCATCCCCCCCTGGCTTCGACAAGGCGAACAGGGGTGGGCGCTCCCCTTCGGCGTACCCCACGTGGTCGTAGTGTGCGCCGAATGCCACGTAGGTGCCGCGCGCCTGCGGATCGGTCCCCTCCACGATGGCCGCCACGTTCTGGGCCAGCCGGGTCCTGACGACCTGGTAGTCGCTGTCCAGATTGAACGTGAACGTCACGCCCTCCAGTCGGAACGACGGGAGCGGTTCCTGCGCCTCGGCCCGGCGTCTGAGCTCGTCGTACCGCACGGGCGCCGCGCTGAAGAGGAACTCGAAGAACGCGTCGGACCCGGCGAGGGTGGGTGCGCGCGCGAGATCCAGGCGCTCGGTGGTGGTGAAGTCCGCCCGCAACGGCTCCGGGACAGGATCCTCGGTCATGAAGAACCCCTGGGCCGCCTCGGATGCAGCCGTGTCCACGGGCGGCGCTTCTGGTCCAATCCCGACTGCGGCGTGCCGCTGATCCACCGCGTAGCGGCGGCGGCCGGCCAGCACCGTGCGATACGTCGCGCCGTCGAGGCCCTTGGGTCCCTTGTTCCCCAGCCAGACGACCGCCGCCGCTGTGACGTCCTTCCGGCCGATATCGACGTGGTGCGCACGCGGCGCATCGACTCCGTAGGCCGCGAACTCCACCCGATCGACCGTGAACCGGCGGTTCGCGCCTTGCCGCTTCGCGAACGTCACCCCGTCCCCGTCCACGAACGTACGGGTCCGCCCGCCCACCGTTACCGTCACGGTCGATCGGCTCGTCGCCCTGACCCCCTGTACCCTGACGGTCTGAAGATAGGATCCGCTGTCCCCGGCGGGGGTGGCACCCCAGGCTCGCAAGTGGTCCTCGATGTAGGCCGCGGCCAGCCCGAGCCCGGTCGAGTACAGGGCGCGCCCCTGGAGTTGGTCGGAGGCGAGATAGGTCAGCCACTCCTCGAGGTCCGTCTGGCGGATGGGCAGAGCGGTGGGCGCCGCGCCGGGCGACAGCGCGAGCGCGGCAATGGCCGCAACGATCAGGAGACGAACACGGGCAATCCGCGGGCGCATGGCCCCTCAACTATAGAACGTCCGCCGCGTGGCCGCCGGAGGGCGGATGGGAGAACACGACGGCCCGCTTGCCATGGGGGACAACTTCGGGTAAGGTTTTTGCGACTGAGTTCCTGCCCGCTGTGTGTGTGCGCTTTCCGCTCGCGCCCGTTCCTTCCCCTTCTTCCCAACTAGGAGAGAGTTGATTGGCTGTCCGTCTGTTCGTTGGCAATCTATCGTACGGCACTACTGAAGCGGACCTTCGCACCTACTTCGGCACCGTCGCACCGCCGTCGCAGATTGTCCTGCCGGTTGATCGCGAAACCGGTCGTCCCCGGGGCTTTGCTTTCGTCGAATATCAGGACCGTGCGCATGCCGAGCAGGCGATTCAGCGCTTCAACGGCCAGCCGTTTGCCGGCCGGCCGCTGGCCGTTAGCGAGGCGCGCGCGCGCGAAGATCGCGGGCCCAGCGGGCCGCCGCGGCCAGGCGGTTCGTTCTCCGGTCCGCGCCCGGGAGGCGGGTTCGCCCCGCGGCCGCCGTCAGGGTTCGGCCCCCCGCGTCCCTTCGACGGCGGCGGCGCGCCCGCGCCCGCACGTGCCCGGAACTTCGGCCCTGACGCCAAACCCCAACGCGGCGGCAATGCCAAGGCGAAGAAGAAAGAGTCCGACCGTCCTCGCGGGCCCATTCCGACCAAGAGCACGGGGCGGTCGTTCACGCTGGACGACGCGGCGGACGCCACGGACGAAGTGCTGGCGGATCCGGATATCGACGATTTCGCAACGAGCAAGCCGCAGGACGATCTCGACAAGGACGCCGACGAGTAGCGCGGGGCTCGCACATCACCTAAGGCGCGCGGAGGGCACGGCACGCTGGCCGTCCCCCGCGCCTCTCGTACTCCCTACCGCCCTCCCCTACCGCGCGTCCAGGTCGTAGACGTGTGTGAGGGTGCGGGCCGGCATCCCCCCACGCCCTTCGATCTCGGCGACGAGATGGAGCTGATGATGCTCCCCGTCCACGAAATACGTCTCGGTCACTTTTCCGCCCCCCGCACCGCTGATGTCCGAGACGAGCTTCGCCCCGTCCCACTTGGTCTTGCGTTCGATCTTGGTGCTCTCGTCCGTGATCTTGCTGCCGTCGGTGGAGAGACGCGTCGTGCGCCCGTCGGGCCCCGTCACGACGACCATGGTGCCCGTGGACACAATGGTCAGATGGGCGGGAGGACTCATGATGTCGCGCATGGCCTCCCGTCGGCGGGCCATCGCCTCCGGATTCATGCTCGCCCCGCCGCCCCCGTAGCCACCGCGCTGTCCCCCGCCCCCGAACCCACCCCCACCAAAGCCACCGCGCCCACGCCGACCGCCTCCCCCGCCGTACCCGCCGCCACGGCCGGCACCGTCCTGCCCCCCGTCGTCGG
>JBEQUD010000492.1:0-7103 GCA_040349235.1 Acidobacteriota bacterium | reverse complement strand
GTGCGCGCGTCGTCTCGGGCATGCGGCCGACCGGCCGGCTGCATCTGGGGCATCTGGTCGGCGCGCTCGGCAACTGGGTGCCCCTCCAGGCGCAGTACGACTGCTTCTATTTCGTCGCGGATTGGCACGCGCTCACGAGCGACTACGCCGACACGAGCCAACTGGTGTCGAACGCCTACGACAACGTCGCGGACTGGATCGGCGCCGGCCTCGATCCCGAGCGGAGCACGTTCTTCATCCAGTCGCTGGTGCCCGAGCACGCCGAGCTCCATCTGCTGCTGTCGATGGTCGTACCGGTCCCGTGGCTCGAGCGCGTGCCGACCTACAAAGAGCAGCAGGACTCGCTCAAGGACAAGGATCTGTCGGCGATCGGGTTCCTCAGCTACCCGCTGCTGCAGACGGCCGACGTCGCGATGTACGATGCGCGCTTCGTGCCGGTCGGTGACGATCAGGTGGCGCACCTCGAGCTCGCCAGGGAAACCGTCAGGCGGTTCAACAACGTCTTCGGCGGGGGGACCGACGTGCTGGCCGAGCCGCAGCCGCTTCTGACGACGTTCGCGCGGTTGCCGGGCCTCGACGGCGACAAGAAGATGAGCAAGAGCCTGGGGAATACGATTCATCTCTCGGACGAGCCCGACGACGTCAAGAAGAAGGTCATGCGGATGTACACGGATCCCAAGCGCGTCCGGGCCGATATCCCAGGAACGGTCGAGGGCAATCCGGTGTTCGTCTATCACGACGCGTTCAATCCCGACACCGCGGAGGTCGAGGACCTGAAGGCGCGGTACCGGGCCGGCACGGTCGGCGACGTGGAGGTGAAGACCAAGCTCGCCGCCGCGCTGAACGCCCACCTCGCGCCCATACGCGAGCGGCGCGCCGCGGTGGTCGCCCGGCCGGCGTATCTGCGCGAGGTGCTCTTCGAGGGCTCGAAGCGCGCGCGTCTGGTGGCGGCCGAGACGATGGCGCGCGTCCGCGACGCGGTCAAGATCGCGTACTGATGAACGCGATGGAACACCGGCACGATTTCGAACCGAACGCCGACGCGTTTGCCGTCAAGCTCGAACGGTTCGAGGGCCCCCTCGACCTGCTGCTGCACTTGATCAAGAAGCACGAGCTCAACATCCACGACATCCCGATCGCGCTCATCACGAACCAGTATCTCGAGGCCATCACGCTCATGCGCGAGCTCGACCTCGATACGGCGGGGGATTACCTCGTCATGGCGGCGACGCTCATCCACATCAAGTCGAAGATGCTGCTGCCGCGTCCGGAAACGGCGCAGCTGGTCGAGGGCGACGAGGAAGATCCGCGAGACGCGCTCGTGCGCCGGCTGCTCGAGCACCAGAAGTTCAAGGCCGCGGCGGAACTGCTGCACGAACGCGAGCAGGTGCGGTCGGCGCAGTGGCAGCTGCCCGAGGAGCGCATCGCCGAGCTGGCGGGGGACGAGTTCGAGCGCGAGCTCGAAGTCGATCTGTTCAGCCTGCTGACGGCATTTCAGGCGGTGGTGCAGCGCGCGAAGCAGCGCCCCAAAGTCATGCTGCCGCCCGAGCAGATGCCGCTCGAGGTGCGCATCGACCAGCTGCTGGCGCGGCTGTCGGAAACCGAGGCCTGTGGGTTCGACGAGCTCTTCGCCGACGCGCACGATCGCGGCGGGTTAATCGTCACCTTCCTGGCCTTACTCGAGATGATTCGGCTCAAGCTGATCAGGGTGTTCCAGGCGGGAAGTTTCGGCGCCATCCGCGTCTACAAGCGGGCCAGGCCCACCGATGCTCCCCACCCGATTGGCGATCCGGAGACGCACCGTGGATGAAAAGATCGACGACGGCACAGGGCTTCCAGTGGACCTGCAGGACCCGGTTGGGCAGGAAGGTCCGGAGGGGCAGGATGGGCAGGATGGGCAGGACGGTCTCGTCGAGCACGACCCGGTGGCCGAGCAGCTTGCCGCCGACCTCACCGAGGGCGACACCAAACGGGGTGCCGCCGAGCTCAAGGCGATTCTCGAGGCGCTGATCTTCGCGTCGCCAGAGCCGCTGACACCCAAGGCCATCGGCAAGCTGCTCGAATCCGAACCCAAGGAGGACATCGAGCTGGCGCTCGCCGAGCTGAAGCAGGACTACGCCCGGCCCGGCGGGTTGCAGCTGGTCGAGGTCGCGGGCGGGTACCAGATCGTCACCCGCCAGGACCTGCACGACTGGGTGCGCCGGCTGTTCCACGAGCGGACCACGCAGCGGCTGTCGGTGCCGGCGCTCGAAACGCTGGCCGTCATCGCCTATCGCCAGCCGCTGACCGCCCCCGAAGTCAGCGAGATTCGCGGCGTCAACACGTCAGGCGTGCTCAACACGCTGCTCGAGCGCCATCTCATCAAGATCGTGGGCCGCAAGCAGGTGGTCGGTCGCCCGTTCATGTACGCGACCACGAAGGAGTTCCTCATCCGCTTCGGGCTGAACAACCTGAGCGAGCTGCCCAAGGTCGAGGACATGGCCGAAGCCCTCGGGTTCGAGCCGCCGATGCTCGTCGAGCCGGACGCGGCGACCGATCGGCTGCCGCTTGGGGATCCCGATGGCGAGGGCCCGCTGCCAGAGGACGACGAACCCTCAGAAGGGTCGGTTCACTGAACGGGCGGCAGTGCTCGCCGAGTCCAGCGGCCGGAGGGGCCGGTGGCCGACGGCGTCAGTGCCGCGCGGGCGGTGCGCCTGCTGCGCGACGCGCAGGCTTCTGGCGCGGGCGTGGCGGCTTGGGGTGGACCGGGCCATCGGTGGCGGCCCGTAGTTTCTTGACCTCGAGCTCGCTGAGCTCGCGCCAATAGCCGGTCTTCAGCTTGGGGTCACGCAGCGGCCCGATGGCGATGCGCGTCAACTGGGTTACCGGGTGGCCGATGGCATCGCACATCTTCCGTACCTGGCGGTTGCGGCCTTCGCGAATCGTGACGCGCAGACGGCTGGGCCCGGTCACCGTGACGTCGGCCGGTTCGGTCTTACGGCCGTCGATGACGAGGCCCTTTTCGAGCCGCGACAGATCGTGGTCGTCGGGGACGCCGAGGACATGGGCGTCGTAGACGCGGCTGACGCCGTGGCGCGGGTGGGTGAGACGCGCCGCCAGCTCGCCGTCGTTGGTCAGCAGCAGCAGCCCTTCTGATTCGAAGTCGAGGCGCCCCACCGGGTAGACGTAGTCGCGGATCCCTTTCAGCAGGTCGAGGACCGTGGGCCGCTTCTCGGGATCGGACCGCGTGGACACGTAGCCGCGCGGCTTGTTGAGCAGCAGGTAGCGGCGCTGCTCGCCGACCTTGATACGGCGGCCGTCTACGCGGATGTCGTCGCGGGTCGGGTCCGCTTTGGTCCCCAGTTCGCGGATCGTCTCGCGATTGACGGTCACGCGCCCTTCGATCATGAGCTGCTCCGACGCGCGGCGCGATGCGATGCCCGCCTGCGAGAGAATCTTCTGTAGTCGTTCCATGCTCACGTTCGTGGCACCCCCGACCTGCATGTTACACTGCGGCCCGCGGCGGGAAGGGCAGGAGGGGTAGGACCTTCCCGCCCTTTCCGTCCCTCAACCCATCCAGCCCTTCCTGCCCATGAAGCCCCTGATCATCGCCATCGACGGACCGTCGGGCGCCGGCAAAGGCACCGTGGCGCGCGCCATCGCCGGGGAACTCGGCTACCGGCACATCGACAGCGGCGCGATGTACCGCGCCGTCGGCTGGAGAGCGCTCGACCAGCAGGTGCCATTCGAGAACGAGCAGGCAATCGCCGTCCTGGCCGAGCATGCCGTCCTGGATATTTCGGGGAGCGAGGTCAGCATCGACGGCACCGATGTGACGCGCGCCATCCGCACGCCCGCGATCGACCGGGCGGCGACGGCGGTCGCCCGGCTGCCTCGGGTTCGCGCGATTCTCGTCGGTCGGCAGCGGCGGATGGCCGATGGGGGCGGGATTGTCATGGAAGGCCGGGACATCGGCACCGTGGTGTTCCCCCAGGCGGACGTCAAGATCTACCTGGACGCGACGCCAGAAGAGCGGGCGCGCCGGCGGGCCAGCGACCCGGCCCATACCGGTGGCCCGACGGCCGTCGCCGAGGTCGCGACCGCACTGACGACCCGCGACGAGATCGACCGGACGCGCACCGCGTCGCCGCTCTACGCCGCGGCGGATGCGGTGGTCATCGACACCACCGGCAAGTCCGTCGCCGAGGTCGTCGCCGACGTGATGCGCATCATCACCCCCAGCCTCTGACGTCAGACGTTCCGCTTATTTCTTGTCCCTGTAGTCTTCGGCGGAGGCCGGGTCGAGCTCCCAGCGGTGCTTGTCGCGGTTGGCGACCTTGTCGGTGGACTTCAGCTCTTCGTCGTCGTCGTATTCCACGCCGAGCGCGCGCCCAATTTCGTCCACGACGTCCTGATCCGGCGTGGTGTTGTCGCCACCCGGCGCCTCGTCGCCGGTGAAGTAGGCGTCTTCGACCTTGACGTCGAGATCCCCCGCCGCGATGTCCGGGGACAGGCCCTGCTCGTTGTGGCGCCGCTCGGCGAGCTCCGCGCGGCCCGTCCTGGCCGCCGTGCCGCGCCGCACCATATCCAGCGAGGACGGGGGCGACTGCACGACGTCGGTCGGATGGCTGGACACCTTCTTGTTCTTGTTCCGCACTGATTTGTTCCGTACCGCCTTGCTGCGCGCTGCTTCAAGCCCGGCCTTGGTTCGCGGCTTGAGCCCAGCGGTCTTCGTGGCGGCCTGCGCGGCCTTCCGGCCAGCCTTGCCTGATTTGCTTGCCTTCTTGCGTGTATTCGCTGCTGTCTTCGCCTTGGCCTTGGTCCGCGCGCGTGCTGGGGCTGCCTTCCGGCTGGTCTGCTTGGCCGGCGCGCGTCGTTTCACGGGCTTACCGGTCGGTGGACGGCGTCGGGGTGTGCCTGATGTCTTTCGCCTGGCCATGATTCGGGGCTCCAATCACCTTGACAGTTTTTCGATAAGTGTCGTAAGCTCTGATGCTTATCGGCATTCGGAGAAGCGTGCAGGTCGAGTGTTCCGCGACATGCCCATCTAGACTGACCGAACCTGCGGGGTGCCGGCTTCCGCAACCAACACCGGCAATCGATCTACCGAGGAGGACTGGTACGGCATGGCGAATTTAGAAGACGAGAATATTTCCGGTGCGGCCCGCGGAGGCGTCGCGACCCCTGAGCGGCCAGAACGCGCCGAGCGCGGCGACCGTTCGGATCGCAACACCCTGAAGGCACGCCCGAGGGACGACGACGACCAGATCGACCCTGACGAATACGCCAAGCTGCTGGACTCCTACGATAACAGCTTCCGCAACATCGCGGAAGGCGAAGTGGTCAAGGGCACGGTGCTCAAAGTGACCGCGTCTGAAGTCATCGTCGATGTCGGCTACAAGTCGGAAGGCGTCATCCAGGTCAGCGAGTTCTTCGACGAGGCCGGCGAGGTCACCGTGCAGCCCGGCGACATCGTCGATGTCCTGCTCGAACGGACCGAGGACCGCGAAGGCTACGTCGTCCTCTCGCGCGAAAAAGCCGAGAAGATGAAGATTTGGGACGAGGTCGAGAAGGCCTACGCCGAGCGGAAGGTCGTCATCGGCCGCGTCATCGAGCGCATCAAGGGCGGGCTCGCCGTCGATATCGGCGTGCGGGCGTTTCTGCCGGGCTCGCAGATCGACGTCCGCCCGGTGCGGAACCTCGACGCGCTGCGCGGGCAGGAACTGCGGATGCGCGTCATCAAGGTCAACAAGAAGCGCGGCAACATCGTCCTGTCGAGGAAGGCCCTGCTCGAGGAAGAGAACGCCGAGAAGAAGAAGCACACGCTCGAGACCCTCGCCGAGGGCAAGGTGCTCAAGGGCGTCGTCAAGAACATCACCGATTACGGCGCGTTCATCGACCTCGGCGGCATCGACGGCCTGCTGCACATCACGGACATGTCGTGGGGCCGCGTCGGCCACCCGTCGGAAATCTTCAAGGTCAACGACGAGATCGACGTCATCGTGCTGAAGTACGACCCGGCCACCGAACGTGTCTCGCTCGGTCACAAGCAGCTGATTACCGATCCGTGGGCCAACGTCATGGATCGCTATCCGGTCGGCGCCCGCATGGGCGGCAAGGTGGTCAGCCTGACGGACTACGGCGCGTTCGTGGAGCTCGAAGCCGGCGTCGAAGGCCTCATCCACGTCAGCGAGATGTCCTGGAGCAAGCGCGTCAAGCACCCGTCGAAGATCCTCAACGTCGGCGACACGGTCGATGCCATGGTGCTCGGCGTGGATCCGACCGCACGGCGCATCTCGCTCGGCCTCAAGCAGGTCGAGACCAACCCCTGGCACGACCTGGCCGACAAGTATCCGGTCGGCTCGAAGATTCAGGGCAAGGTGCGCAACCTGACGGAATTCGGCGCGTTCATCGAGGTCGAGGAAGAGATCGACGGCCTCATCCACATCTCGGACATGTCGTGGAGCAAGCGCATCAAGCATCCGTCCGAAGTGCTGAAGAAGGGCGACGTGGTCGAGGCGATGGTGCTCAACATCGACGCCGAGAACCAGCGCCTGTCGCTCGGGCTCAAGCAGCTCGCCACCGACATCTGGGAGGACTTCTTCGCGCGGCACCAGGTCGGCCAGACGATTGAGGGCAAGGTCGTCCGCATGACCAACTTCGGCGCGTTCGTCGAGCTCGACGAAGGCATCGAGGGGCTCATCCACGTCTCCGAGTTCGACGAGAACGCCGGCGGCAAGGACAAGGAGAAGATCGAGCTGACGGTGGGCGAAACCTACCCGATGAAGATCATCAAGCTGGCGCCGGCCGAACGGAAGATCGGTCTCTCGATCAGGGCCTTGAAGTCTGACGAGTTCCGGACCGACTGGCAGGAGTTCCAGGAGAGCGCGGGCGACGGCAGCGCCACGCTCGGGGACCACTTCAGAAACCGGTGATAGCGGCCTCGGGGCTTGCGGCGTATGGTTCGGCTCCGGTTTTCAGCCGAGCCCTCTGCGCCGCGAACCCGGAGCCTCGAGCCGGCAAGAGGCCCAATGACCAACGGCAGCATGACCAAGGCGGAGCTGGTCGAGGAAGTCTCGCGGGTCTCCGATCTGACGAAGAAGCACTCCGAAGTCATCGTGGAT
>JBEQUD010000448.1:0-4420 GCA_040349235.1 Acidobacteriota bacterium | reverse complement strand
GGATTTTCGGCCCGCGCGTCTCGCCCTCGACGACCGCCACGACCCGAGCGTTGGCCACGAACGGGGCGCCGGCGAGCACTTCGCCGCCGTCCGTTTCGACGAGCAGCACCTGTTCGATGGTCAGGGTGGCACCCGGTTCGCCCGCCGTCCCGTCGATGGTGGCAAAGCCCCCCGGCGTCACCTTCATCTGACGTCCGCTGGCTTGGATGATTGCGTACATTATCGGCACCTGTGCAAAGGGGACAGTGTACAACCGACCCCGCTCAGTTGTAAAGGATTTCGACGCGCAAGGCGCCTAGTTCAGCAGGATCCTGGTGCCCTTGACCTTCTGGTTACTGAGCGCGCTCAGGAAGTTCGGCACCAGTCGGTCCATCAGCTCGAAGTAGGACGAGAGTGCGGGCGTCGTCTGCTGGGCGTTGTAGAGGATTTCTTCGCGGTAGCGCTCGGAATACATCGTGGTACCGGTCCGGCCGTCGATGAAGACGAACTTGGGCTGGAGCACGAAGCCCTTGCGCTCCATGTACGTCCGAACGGGCACGACCTGCCGCCGGCCGAGGCTGTCGAAGACTTCCTGGTCGCGCGTCACCAGGCTGTTCGAGGACTTGGGCGCGAAGAGGACCGTGCCGGTCACGATGAGCGGATTCTGGTACTCCTCGCCGATCATCTTCCAGTAGGCGGTGTTGGCGAAGAGCCGTTCGTAGGGCTCGAGGTCCTTCTCGTCCTTGATCGACTTGGGAAGGGCCAGCGTCCGCGACGAGTGGTCGGGTGTCTGGGCCCCCGCGCCCCCGGCCCCTGCGGCCTGCGCCGCGTCCCGAGATGCGTCCCGCGCCGCCGTATCGTCTGCGGTCGGCTTGCTCTGGTCCTGGGCGATGTCGAGCAGCGCCATGACGTCGGCGTCGATGACCTTGAGCGAGGACTTCGTACGCAGCTGGCTGCGCAGCAGCCGCACGGTCTCGATGTTGACGTCCACGTCCTCGCTGGCGCCGCCGGCCACGAACCCCGCGACGAGCACGCGCTGGAACGGCGAGACATCGAGCTTGGGCTTGATGGGGGTTTCGATGGGAATCTCGACCGACTGCGGCCCGCACGCCAGCAGCACCGTGGCGGCGAGCACGGTCAGACCGACGAGCGCGAGGCTACGCCCCCTCTGACTACGGCCCCTCTGACTACGGCTTGCCTGAACCGGCGGTAGACCGATCATTGATTTCCTTGAACAGCTCGTAGTTCTGACGGATCTGCGCGTTGTTCGGCTCGAGGCCCAGGGCGCGTTCGTAGGAGGTGCGGGCTTTGTCCAGCTGGCCTTCGTGTTCGTAGGCCACGGCCAGGTCGTTGAACGCCGCGGAATATGTCGGATCAATTTGCACGGCGCGTTCCCATCGGTAGATGGCTTCGCGCCAGAGGCCCCGCTGCGCCACGCCAATGCCAAAGGTGACTTGCTCCCGGGCGTCGCTCCGTGCGTCGGCCATGGCAGGGGAGGCCCACACGAGGAGAAGCAGCGCGACGCACGTGGCAAGGCGGTGAAACATCGGCCAGTGTCCACTATAGCGAGTCGTCCGACGAAGTTGCAAGACAACGTATAATCGTGCGCAAGAGGTCAGGCCCCGCACGGATCCGGCGCGCGGGCCCGGCCTCTTTCTGTTTGAAGCGGGCCGCCGCGCGTCGTCAGCGAGGCGTGTCCATGCTCTCCTCCCATCCCTTCGAACTTACCGACCTCACGGCGCTCTCGCTGCTGCCCTCGTGGTGCTGGCGGGACGCGGCCGCCCGGCTGCGCGCGGGCGAGACCGCCGAGGCCGCGCTCGCGGCGATCATCTCCGCGCGGGCCCGCCCCGAACCGGGTCTGCCGGCGTTGCGCGAGAAGGCGGCGGCGGCCGTGGCCCGAGCGGCCGACCGCGGTCTCGTCGCGGTGCCGTGGGGCGCGCATTCCTATCCACGCGCGCTGGCCGACATCGTGGACCCGCCCTTTGTTCTCTGGACACGCGGCGTCATCGACGCGTTCGAGCGGCCGGCGGTTGCCCTGGTCGGCTCGAGGGCCGCGTCGCCCTACGGGCTCGCGGTGGCGGCGCGGCTGGCGGCGGACCTCGCCGGCCGCGGCATCGTGGTCGTGAGCGGGCTGGCACGCGGCATCGATTCGGCGGCGCACCGCGGGGCCCTCGACGGCGGCGGCTCGACGATGGCGGTCCTCGGCTCCGGCGCGGACGTGTTGTACCCGCCCGAACACGCCGGACTCGCGCGGGCGATCGAAGCCACGGGCCTGGTGTTGAGCGAACTGGCGGCGGGCACGCCGCCGCTGAAGCCGTTCTTTCCGCTTCGCAACCGCATCATCAGCGGGCTGGCGCGCGCCGTCGTCGTCATTGAAGCCGGCGAAAAGAGCGGCTCGCTCATCACGGCGCGGACGGCACTCGACCAGGGGCGGGACGTGCTGGCCGTGCCGGGCAACGTGCTGACCGGCCGCAACCGCGGCGCACACGCACTGCTTCGGGACGGGTCGCGCATGGTCGAGACCGCTGACGACATTTTGGACGAACTCGGGATATCCTCGGCAGCTCCGGTCGGGGCGGCGGCGGGTGCGGACAACCTCGACCCGGTGTTCACGAGCCTCGTGCCCGGGGAGCCTGCGGATCTCGAGGCGATTGCCCTGCGATCGGGGGTGCGGGTCGAGCAGTTGCTGCCACGGCTGTTCGAGCTCGAGCTGCGGGGCCTCGTCGCCCGGGCCGGGGGCGGCCGATTCGTACGGAATTGACAGAACGTGCTAGGGTGAACGACAGCTATGGCGAAAACCCTCGTGATTGTGGAATCGCCCGCGAAGGCGCGCACCCTCGAGCGCTTCCTCGGCGACGAGTATCAGGTCAAGGCGAGCTACGGTCACGTCCGCGATCTGCCCGAATCGGCCAGCCAGGTCCCCGACGAAATCCGCAAGAAGAAATGGGGCCGCCTCGGCGTGGACACCGACGGCGACTTCACACCCTACTACGTCGTCCCTGACGACAAGCGCGTACGCGTGCAGGAACTCAAGGCCGCGCTCAAGGGCGCCTCCCAGGTGATGCTGGCCACCGACCCGGACCGCGAAGGCGAGTCGATCAGCTGGCACCTGCTGCAGGTGCTCAAGCCGAAGGTCCCGGTCAAGCGCATCGTCTTCCACGAGATCACCAAGAAGGCCATCGATCAGGCCGTCGAGGACGCACACGACGTCGACGACAACCTGGTGCGGGCCCAGGAGAGTCGCCGGATTCTGGACCGGCTCTATGGCTACACGCTCTCGCCCGTCCTCTGGAAGAAGGTGCAGACGGGGTTGAGCGCGGGGCGCGTGCAGAGCGTGGCCGTGCGTCTCATCGTCGATCGCGAAGAAGAGCGCCTGGCCTTCCATTCCGCGCGCTATTCCGACCTCGAGGCCGCGTTCTCTGCCGACGGTCGCAGCTTCGGCGCCACGCTCGCGCGCATCGGCGACGTCCGCGTTGCCAGCGGCAAGGACTTCGACGCGAACGGCGTGCTCGCCGGCAAGAACGTGCGGCTGCTGTCCGACGAAGACGCGGCGCACCTGGTGGACACTTTGGGCCGCAACCTGCCGTGGTCGGTCACGAGCGTCGAAGCCAAACCCGGCGTCGAACGGCCCGCGGCGCCGTTCACGACCTCGACGTTGACGCAGGAGGCCAGCCGCAAGCTGGGGTTCTCGACGCAGCGCACGATGCAGGCGGCGCAGCACCTGTTCCAGGACGGGCACATCTCGTATCACCGCACCGACTCGACCACCCTCAGCGACGAGGCGCTGGCCGCGTCGGCGCACGCGATCCGCGAGTTGTTCGGCGCGGACTACTACGGCGCGCCGCGCCGCTACGCGACGAAGGTCAAGAACGCCCAGGAGGCGCACGAAGCGATTCGCCCCACGAATTTCGGGAGCGCCGCTTCCGCCATGGACGGCGTGCTCTCGGGCGACGCGCTGCGGCTCTACGAACTCATCTGGAAGCGGACGATGGCCTCGCAGATGGTCGATGCGCGCGTCCTGCGCACCTCGGTCGAGATCACCGCCACGACCGCGACGGGCGAGCCGGCGATCTTTGCGACGTCGGGCAAGGCCATCGAGTTCGCGGGCTTTCGCCGTGCGTACGTCGAGGGGAGCGACGACCCGTCCGCCGAACTCGAAGAGCAGGAAACGGTGCTTCCGGCGTTGGCCGTCGGGGAACCGATCGCGCGTGAGGGGACACGCGTGGCGCTCACTGCACTCGAGCCGCGCGGCCACGAAACCAGTCCCCCCGCCCGCTACACCGAAGCCTCGCTCATCAAGGAGCTCGAGCGAATCGGCGTGGGTCGGCCCTCGACTTTCGCGGCCACCATCGGCACGATCGAGCGCCGGGGCTATGTGTTCCGTCAAGGCAAGGCGCTCGTCCCCAGCTTTACGGCCTTTGCGGTCACGCGGCTCCTGCGC
>JBEQUD010000446.1:0-3117 GCA_040349235.1 Acidobacteriota bacterium | reverse complement strand
TCGGGAATGTCGGAAGGGTTCTGGGTGACGAAGTACACGCCTACGCCCTTCGAGCGAATCAGGCGGATGACCTGCTCGACCTTCTCGACGAGCGCATCGGGCGCATCGGTGAACAGCAGGTGCGCCTCGTCGAAGAAGAAGACCAGCACTGGCTTCTCGGGATCACCCAGCTCTGGGAGCCGCTCGAACAGCTCCGAGAGCAGCCAGAGGAGGAACGTCGCATACAGCTTGGGCGAACGGTACAGCTCCTCCGCCGCGAGCACGTTGACGACGCCGCGCCCGCCGGTGCCGGTCTGCAGCAGGTCGTCCACGTCGAGCATCGGCTCGCCGTAGAACGTGGCCCCGCCCTGCTGGTCCATCTCCATCAGGGCGCGCTGGATCGCGCCAATGGAGGCAGCCGAGATATTGCCGTACTCGGTCGTGAACTGCTTCGCGTTGTCGCCGACGAACTGCAGCATCGCGCGCAAGTCCTTCAGGTCGAGCAGCAGCAGACCCTTGTCGTCCGCGATCTTGAACACCAGCGTCAGGACACCCTGCTGCGTCGGGTTCAGGCCGAACAGACGTCCGAGCAGGAGCGGCCCCTGGTCGGAAATGGTGGCGCGCACCGGATAGCCGCGACGGCCGAAGACGTCCCAGAAGGCCACGGGGTTCGCGCTCCATGCCGGCGCCTCCGCGCCAATGGCCTGGAGCCGTTCCGCCAGCTTCGGCGTCAGCGAGCCGGGTGCCGCGACGCCTGACAGGTCGCCCTTGACGTCGGCCAGGAAGACCGGCACGCCGGCGGCCGAGAACCGATCCGCCAGCAGTTGCAACGTCACGGTCTTGCCGGTTCCCGTGGCGCCCGTAATCAGGCCGTGGCGGTTGGCGAGACCGGGCAGGAACTCGATGTCCTTCCCGGCGGCGGTTCTAGCGACAACGAAGGGTGACGTCATGGCGTCCATGATAGCCGGTGGCCTGCCGCCCCGCTACGAAACGCCCAGGCGATCCATCAACAGCCTGGCGAACTCCGGCCCTTTGCCCTCGTCCTCGTGCTTGAAGTACACGAAGACATCGCGGCAGGCGGCCGTGGCGGCGGCGATCGTCTCGGCCCATCGCTTGATGTCGTCCGCCTGATAGCCTTCGTCCCGGAGACGGAAGTACGCGTAGTCCGCCGTCACGCGCACCGGCGTGGTCAAGGCGTCGCTGTCGGCGACGCACAGCGCCACGCGCCGCGCATCGAGGCGCCCGAACACCTCGTCGTCGAACCACGACGTGTGCCGGAACTCGAACGCCGCCGGCGCCGCCGGCGGCAGGTCGGCGAGAAACGCGTCGAGGAGCGCCAGATCTTTCTTCAGGCTCGGAGGCAGCTGGAAGAGGAGCGCCCCCAGCTTGTCGCCCAGGGTACCCGCCGTCTCGCAGAACGTCGTCACGAGCGGCCCGCAGTTTCGGAGGCGGCTGTCGTGGGTGATGCGCCGCGGGGCTTTGAGCGTCAGCCGGTAGGGCGAGGGCACCTGCGCGGTCCAGCCCGCGAGGATCTTCTCGGTGGGCATGCGGTAGAACGTGTAGTTGATCTCGACCGTGGGAAAGCGCGCGGCGTAGAACGGCAGCATCTTCGCCTGCGGCAGGGTCGCTGGATAGAAGCTCCCCTTCCACTCGGGGTAGTTGTAACCTGAGGTCCCAATCCAATACATAGGTGCGCCCATCCGATCGCTCTCGACCGCTACGGTAGAATACCCGCATGCGTGCAACTTTGGTGTGGGCAACAGTCCTCGCGCTCGCGGCAGGCGGGTGCAGCCGGCCTTCGGACCAGCGGACGTACCCGCTCCAGGGGCAGGTGGTGGCACTGAGCGCCGATCGCCAGCAGGCAACCGTCAAGCACGAGGAAATCAAGGGCTTCATGCCGGCGATGACCATGCCCTACAAGGTCAAGGAGCCGCAGGCGGTCGGCGGCGTCAAACCCGGCGACCTGATTCACGCCACGTTGGTCGTCGTCTCGAACGACGCGTATCTGACAGACGTGAGGAAGGTCGGCGAGGCCCCGCTCGAAGCGCCGCCGCCCGAAACGCAGGTGGCGTCGTCGGGATTCGAGCTCCTGAAGCCGGGCGAGGCTGTCCCCGATGCGGCGTTCGTGGACCAGAACGGCCGCACGCGTTCGTTCTCGGCCTACAAAGGCCAGACCGTGGTACTGACCTTCATCTACACACGGTGCCCGATGCCGACGTTCTGCCCGCTGATGGACCGGCATTTCGCCTCCCTGCAGCGGTCGCTCGAGGCCGACCCGGCCATGAAAAACGTGCAGCTCCTGAGCATTAGCTTCGACCCCCTCTCGGACACGCCGCGCGTGCTCAAGAAGCACGCGCAGGAGTTGAAGGCCGACCCCAAACGCTGGACGTTCTTCACCGGCGACCGCGATGCCATCGATCAGTTCGCGGCACGGTTCGGGGTGTCCGTCTCGCGGTCCCTGAGCGACGCGCTCGACATCACGCACACCCTGCGCACGGCCATCGTGGGGCCCGACGGAAAGCTGATGAAGGTCTACACCGGCAACGAGTGGACGCCCGAGCGCGTCCTCGCGGACCTGAAGCCCGTTGCGTCTGCGAGCTGACGGGGCCGGGCCGCCACCCGACGGGGCGTTTTCGCCGGGCGAGCGACGCCTGCTCGCCAGGCTCTCGACGCCAGCGGCCGTTCAGGGGTATCTGAACCGGCTACCCTATAATAACGAGCCGCACGGGCGCGCCACGCTGCGCAGCTTCCGCGGGGTGCTCCGTCACGGCTGCGCGCACTGTCTCGAAGCGACCCTGTTCGCGGCCGTCACCCTCGAACAGCATGGCTACCCGCCGCGCGTCCTCAGCTTCGAGTCCATCGACCAGCTCGATCACGTGATCTTCGTCTACCAGGACAAGGGACGCTGGGGATCCGTCGCACGGTCGCGCGACCCGGGCCTGCACGGACGCAAACCGGTCTTCGCCACTGCGCGTGCGCTCGCCCTCAGCTACGTCGAGCCGTACATCGACCTCACCGGCCGCGTGACCGGCTACGCCGTCGTTGACTTGCGCACCATGGCCCCCTACGACTGGCGGCTCGCCGACACCAACGTCTGGAAGGTCGAACGCATGCTGCTCGACTACCCGCACCGCCCCA
>JBEQUD010000445.1:0-7858 GCA_040349235.1 Acidobacteriota bacterium | reverse complement strand
GTTGCCGCTTGGCTGGGAGCCGACGGCGCGCCGTCGGGGCCCTGGTTGGGTGGCATGTTCGGCGGCATGTTCCCGGGCGGGAAGCCGCCTCGAGGCCCGCGGCGTCCACCCGGCCGGCCGGGGAGCGGCGCGCCTTGCGGGGCACCCTGGCCCTGGCCGGGCTGGTTGTTCACCTGCGGGGTCGGCCGCGGCCCAGCGGTGTCGCCCGGTGCCAGCGGTTCCATGCGCAGCTTGATCTCGAACGTCTTGTCCGGCATCAAGTACACGTCCTGCCGGACGGTGCGGTACCCGTTCAGGTACAGCGTGACTTCGTGGTGCCCGGGCTCGGTGCGCAGGCGCTGGAACACGCCGTCGAAGTCGTCCACGATGCCGGCATAGTAGCCGTCCACGTAGACCTCCGCCTCGCGCGGCGTGACCTCGATGCGCACGGAACTGTCCGCGCGCACGGCGTACCGGTACGGATACGGCGGCACCCCGACCATGACCTGCGCGGACGCGGTCGTGCCCGCCCCAAGCGGGAGGGCCGCGGCGACGGCACCGAGCAGCGGAAAGCGTTTCATCGGAATCACGTCCAGAACCTCGAGTGGATGCAAGCGTTGGCGCCTACCGGTGGAGCAACAGCGGTGCCAGGGCCTGCCGAGACACCATCCGACAAATGTCGGGGATTTTCAGCCGTTTCGCAACCAACGTGTGCGGCGCTGCGGGGTGATGTCGCCGCGGCGGGACACGCCGCGTCCGAACGCGAGGACGGGGCGCGCATGGCCTGCTGGCCATGCTAGGATGGATGGTTTAGACCGCTCGCGGAATTGCTCGCTGTACGCCCCAGGTGTATGTCCGAAGCCCAAGGACCAACGTTCGAGCCCGCCGACCTCGTCATCCGCGGTGCCCGCACCCATAACCTCAAGAACATCGATCTGACCTTGCCGGCCGGCAAGCTCATCATTGTGACGGGGGTCAGCGGGTCGGGTAAGTCCTCTCTTGCCTTCGACACGATTTACGCGGAGGGCCAGCGCCGGTACGTCGAGTCGCTGTCCGCCTACGCCCGACAATTTCTCGAGCGGATGGAAAAGCCGGACGTGGACCGCATCGACGGGATTTCGCCGGCCATCGCCATCCGGCAGAAGAACAGCATCCGGAATCCGCGGTCCACGGTCGGCACGACCACCGAGATCCACGACTACCTGCGCCTGCTGTTTGCCAGGGTCGGACGCACCTTCTGCCGCAGCTGCGGCCGCGAAGTGGTCCGCGACACGGCCGAAGTCGTGGCGCGGCAGTTGGGTGCCCTCCCGGCCGGCACGCGCCTGCTGGTCGGGTACGACCTGCCGGTGGTGGCGGTGGCCGAGCCAGCGGCGGATGTGCCCGACGTGGACGAGCTCGAGGAACAAGCGCCATTGCTGGCGGAGGCCGCCGGCCTCCCGGTCGAATCCCGCAAGGCCGGTTCCCCCGATCCCGCCGCCGTGGCGGGCGCCGCGGCGGTCGAGGCCCTGCGCCGCAAGGGATTTGGACGGCTGCTCATCGAGGGGCGGGCCGTGGCGTTCGACGACATCGCGCCGTCCACGCTCGCCACGCAGCCGATGCTGCAGGTCGTCGTGGACCGGATCCAGCTCGGCGCCGAGGATATCCGCCAGCGGTTGACCGAAGCGGTCGAGACCGCGTACCTCGAAGGCGGCGGGGCAGCGTGGGCTGTTGAAGTGCCTGTGGCGACTGCCGCGCGGCCCTCGGCGGACGACGCGGTCGTCGTGGCGCCGACGACCCACCGCTTCTCGGAAATCTTCGAGTGCCGTGTGTGCGGCATCGCCTACGAAGAACCACAGCCGCGCTTGTTCTCGTTCAACAACCCGTTCGGCGCGTGTCCCACCTGCCATGGGTTCGGCAACATCGTCGAGCTCGACATGTCGCTGGTCGTGCCCGATCCCTCGAAGTCCATCCAGGACGGCGCTATCGAGCCGTGGAGCAAGCCGCACTACCGCGCGCAGCTCGCCGAGCTGAAGCGCGCCGCGCGCAAGGCCCGGTTGCGGCTCGACGTGCCCTGGAGCGACCTCACCGACGAGGAGATCCGCTTCGTGATGGACGGCGTCGGCGACGAGGACGGCTACGAGGGCGTCCGCGGGTTCTTCCGCTGGCTCGAGAAGAAGAAATACAAAGTCCACGTGCGGGTGTTCCTCAGCCGGTACCGCGGCTACCTGACGTGCCCCGATTGCGGCGGGTCCCGCCTGCGGCGCGAGGCGCGGGACGTGCGCGTCGGCGGACGCACGATCGATCAGGTCGCGGCGTTGACGGTCCGCCACGCGCAGGGCTTCTTCGACACGCTGGAGCTCTCGGCCAAGGACGCGGCCATCGCCGAGAAAGTCCTCCACGAGATCCGCCGCCGTCTGTCGTTTCTGCGCGACGTCGGGCTCGACTACCTCTCGCTCGACCGGCTGTCGTCCACGCTGTCGGGCGGCGAGGCGCAGCGCATCAGCCTCGCCACCTCGCTCGGGTCCGCGCTGGTCGGCACCCTGTACGTGCTCGACGAGCCGTCGATCGGCTTGCATTCACGCGACAACCTCCGGCTCATCGCGATTCTCCGCCAGCTCCGCGACCAGGGGAACACCGTGCTGGTCGTCGAGCACGACGCCGACATGATCAAGGTCGCCGATCACATCGTCGATCTGGGGCTGGGCGCGGGCGAGCAGGGCGGCCGCGTCGTGTTCTCGGGCACGCTCGACGGGCTGCTGCTCGAAACGCGCTCGCTCACCTCGAAGTACCTCCGGCAGGAGCTGGCGATTCCCGTCGCCGCGACGCGGCGCCGGGGCACCGGCCAGAAGATCAGCCTGTTCGGCGCCACCGAACACAACTTGAAGGACGTGGACATCAGCATTCCGCTCAACACGCTGACGGTCGTGACGGGTGTCAGCGGATCGGGCAAGTCCACCCTCGTCCACGACGTGCTGTATGCGGCGATCAAGCGCGCGAAGGGCGACTGGGACAAGCCGGTCGGCGCCTTCCGGGGCCTCGAGGGCACCGAGTTCGTCACCGACGTCGTGCTGGTGGACCAGGCCCCCATCGGGCGGACACCGCGCTCCAATCCCGTCACCTATCTCAAGGCGTTCGATCCTATCCGCGAGCTGTTCGCGTCCACCAAGGACGCGCGCGCACGCGGGCTGACCGCGAGCCATTTCTCCTTCAACGTGCCAGGCGGACGCTGCGAGGCCTGCCAGGGCGAGGGCGAAGTGCGCGTCGAGATGCAGTTTCTCGCCGATGTGTTCGTCCCCTGCGACCAGTGCGACGGCAAGCGCTTCAAGCCGCAGGTGCTCGACGTGCACTACCGCGGGCGATCGATCCATCAGGTGCTCGACCTGACGGTCCGCGAGGCGCTCGGCTTCTTCAGCGGCTCGCCCAAGGTGCTGCGGCGGCTCCAGGTGCTGGACGAAATCGGCCTCGGGTACCTGCGCCTCGGGCAGCCGGCCACGACGCTTTCGGGTGGCGAGGCCCAGCGCGTCAAGATCGCCGCGCACCTGTCGTCGCAGAGCGGCGAGCGGCTGCTCTATGTGCTCGACGAGCCGACGACCGGCCTCCACTTCGACGACATCGCCAAGCTGCTGACGGCGCTGCGCAAGCTGCTCGAAGCGGGGCATTCGCTCGTCGTCATCGAGCACAACCTCGACGTCATCAAGACCGCGGACTACATCATCGACCTCGGGCCGGAAGGCGGCGAAGGCGGCGGCTCGATCGTCGCCACCGGGACGCCAGAACAGATCGCACAGGTGGAAGCCTCGTACACGGGGCAGTATCTGAAGCCGGTTCTGGCGGAAAGCCGGACGCATGCGTATGCGGCGGGGCGATAGTCCGCGAAGCGCGGACCGCGGTGGACGGCTTGCAGACGTCGAGGTGGATGCGGACGCCAAGATGGATGCAGACGTCGATGTGGATAAGTGCGGAGGATAGGGTGATGAGGAGAGCTCGCACGATGGTCGCCGGGCTGCTGGTGATGGCGATGTCCGCCCCCGCGGCGCGCATGTTGTCCGCGTATCCACAGGTGCCGTTCGAGGAAGCCGTGCGCGACCTGTCGAGCCCGGCCGCCGCGACGCGCCTCAAGACGGCTCGCCTGCTGCACGAGGCCGCGTACCCCGAGGCGGCGGTCCCGCTGGCCCAGCTCATCGCCGACCCGGACGACACCATCCAGCTCGAAGCCATTGCCGCGGAGATGAACGTCTTCCGCGCGGACAAGATCGTCCCGCGCAAGCGTGTGGGGTTCGTCGTCGAGGTGCGCAAGTCGCTCGAGGCCGAGGCGGCGTTTGGCGCAGGCCCGCTTGCCCTCGGGCCGTCCCCGGTACCGATGGCCGTGCTGACCGCGCTCCTGACAGCCGCGCGCGATGACAATCCGCGCGTCCGGCTCGAAGCCGTCTACGCCTTCGGGACGCTGGCCGTCGAGGCGGGCGGGGCGCGGCGCCTCGAGCTCTTGCGCGTCAGCGGCCCGGACCTCGCGGCGATGGTGGGCGCCATGGACCCGGCCCACCGCTATGCCGCCTTGCGCGTGCTCGGGCGCGTGTTTGCGCGGCGCCTCGGCGATCCGCCGATCGACCAGCCCGTGGGCGACGCGGTCATCTCGGCCCTGAACGAACCGGACGCGCCGATGCGTGCGGCCGCCATGGACGCGCTCGGCGCGATGCGCTACGACCGCGCGCTGAAAGGTATTGGGGACACATTCCAATACCACGGCAAGGGCGGCATGGCCGAGACGGCGCTGGATGCGCTCGCGCACATCGCCCACCCGTCCAGCGTCCCCCAGTTCGTGGCCCAGTTGCCCTCGAAGACGACCGCGCTGCGCCGCATCGCCATCGAAGGCCTCGCGCGGGCCGGCGACCAGAGCCAGCTGTCCGCGGTTCGCGCCTCCCTGCGCGGCGAGCGGAACGACAGCCTCCTCCTCGCCGGCGACTTCGCCGCCGCGATGTTGCTGCCGGACGCGGGTGAATCGCTGGCGCCGATCGTGACGGCGTTGTCCGTCCCTCGACTCCGCGAACAGGCGCGCGGCTACCTGAACACCCTGGTGGTGGGGCGCGCGATGGCCGCCGGGCGGTATCTCGGGGACGCGAGCCCCGCCGTGCGCACCGACATCGTGGATGCGCTCGGAGACAGCGGCGACGTGGCGGCGCTGCCCGTCGTCGAGCGTCTGTCGTCCGAGCACGAGCCTTCGGTGGCACGTGCCGTCGAGCGCGCTCGCGCGCGGCTCGGCCAGCTCCGCCCCGCGGGCGCGTGAGCCTCCCTCCCCGGGCCTTCTACGAACGCCCGACCCTGCTGGTCGCCCGCGATCTGCTCGGTGCCGTGCTCGTGCACGAACGCCGTGGCGTGCGGACGAGCGGCGTCATCGTCGAGGTGGAGGCGTACATCGGCGAGTCGGATCCGGCCTGCCACGCGGCGCCCGGACCGACGCATCGGAATGCCCCGCTCTATGGCCCGCCGGGCTACGCCTACGTCTATCTCAATTACGGCATCCACTGCCTCGTCAACGTGGTGACGGAGTCCAGGGGCATGCCCGCGGCCGTGCTGCTGCGGGCGCTCGATCCGCGGGAGGGCCTCGACGTCATGCGCCGGCGCCGCGCGCGCGGGGGGAAAGGCCGGCGTCCCGTTGCGGCGGCGTCGCTGCCCGACCACGAACTCTGTCGCGGTCCAGGCAACCTCACGACGGCCATGGGTATTGGGCTTGCCGAGAACCAGGTGGATCTGCTGGGCGACCGCCTCTTCATCGATGTCGGGCGCCGGCGTCGCCTCCCAGTGGTCTGGGGACCGCGGGTGGGCATCAGCGTGGCCGTCGAGCGGCCGTGGCGCGCGTATATCGCCGGGCATCCGGCGGTCTCACGGCCGAACGGCGCGCCGCTCGGCGGCCGTCGGTCCGGTCCCGCGGCGCGCTGAGCCGGGCACGCGGCGCGGTCGCCCGTCTTGCTCCGCGGTTGCCTGCCCGGGGCGAGCGCGCGCGGCCAGCCAGGCCTCGACCACCGCCGTCTGTTCCCTCGTCATGCGGACGCAGCTCTCGACGCGCTCGAGCGCAAGGTCGATCGAGTGCCGCGCGCCCGGCAGGGGGTGCGCGGCGAAGAACTGACGGACGTCGTCTCGCGTCTCGCCGTCGCAGAGCGCGCCGACCGCGCCCGCCAGCGTCGTGTCCGCCCCGAAGATGGCGAGCTTGGGGGCGAGCGCCGTCCAGTTCGCCTTCACGAACGCCCACGCGCGCGGGCGGGCGGCCGGGTTCGCGAAGAACTCGGACAGGTAGAGCGCGGTGTCCTGCGTCCGGACGTTCGAGGCCAGTGCGCGCGCGAGGGCGCGGTCCACGATGGCCGGGTCGCGGAACTGCGCCGCGGCATAGAAGTAGGTGTGGCGATCGTCAGGGGAGGCGGCCAACGTGCTCGCCGCTTCGACCGCGTCGTAGAGCGGACGGTCGCCGTGCTCGACCGCGACGCGGACGATGCTCGCGGCGAGCGTGGCGTCGAGCGGCGGCCCACCCGTGAGTGCGCGGTCGAGGGCGGCTCTCGATTCGCGGACGATGTCCAGGTCGTCGCCGGTCGTGCCGAGCGCGGCGATGACGACCGCGCGGAGCGTGCGGCGGTCGTCGGTATCCGCGGGCCGGTTGGCGAACCCCAGTGCGTCGAACGTGGGTCGGAGCAGCCCGCGGACGAAGCGCTCGAATTGGGCTCGGGTGGTCGCTGTGGTCAGGTGCTCGCGGACGAACGCGAGATGGTCAACGAGCTCGGCGACGACGCCGCTCGAGGGTTCGCGGCCGTAGGCCGCGGCCAGCGTCAGGTAGGCCGCGGCGTCGTGCCGCCCCGCGCGGACCAGCGCCCACTCGTCGTCGATGAGGGTGAGCCGCTCGGCGGCGGTCAGTGCGGCGACATGGGGGGCGAGGGCGCGAACCAGCCGCGGGGCATACGCCGTGCGGTAGTAGCCTCGGCCGCCGGCGTTGGCGAACACCCAGGACGAACAGCGGCGACCGCCCGACACCCATTGCCGCGGGCTGGAAACCAGCGAGCAGACTGGCGCGCCTGCCGTCCTGAGGCACACGGGGATGCGCCAGGTCGGCTGGTTGCCGGCCAGGTCTGTTCCAGGACCGACGCGGAAACGTCCCTGCGCCACGCGGACGCGCGCGCGTGCAGGAGTCCCCCCGCACGCGAGCGCGGTGACGTCGAGCACCGGCGCGCCCGGCTGGGTGATGAACGTCGCGAGCACGGCGTCAACGGGCTTCCCCGACGTCCGCGCGATCGTCTTCCAGAAGTCCTCCGACGTCGCCGTGCCGTAGGCGTGCGCCCGCAGGTAGGCATTGATCCCGCGCCTGAACGTATCCCGTCCGACGTACTGCTCGATCATGCGCAGGACCGCGGCACCCTTCTCGTAGACGATGCCGTCGAAGGCCGCATCGATCTCGGTCGGGGTCTCCACCGGCGAGCGGATGGCCCGCGTGGTTCCCAGCGAATCGAGGGCGAGGGCGCGCTGGTTCTCGATGGCTTCGTCCACCGGGATGTTCCACTCCGGCTTCCACGCGTGCAGCGGGAGGTTGGCCATCCAGGTCGCGAAGCCTTCGTTCAGCCAGAGGTCGTCCCACCACCGCATCGTCACCAGATTGCCGAACCACTGGTGCGCGATCTCGTGCGCCAGGACGGACGCGATGCTCTTCCGTGTGGCGACGGACGCGGTCGCCGCGTCCGTCAGCAAGTCGGTTTCGCGGAAGAAAATGGCCGCCGTGTTCTCCATGGCCCCGGCCGCGAAGTCCGGGACCGCCAGCATGTCGAGTTTGCCGAAGGGATAGGGCACTGCGTAATAGCGGTTGTAGAAGTGCAAAATCGCCTGCGCCGACTCGAGCGCGAACTGCCCCAGGTTCTTCTTGTCCGGT
>JBEQUD010000441.1:0-10852 GCA_040349235.1 Acidobacteriota bacterium | reverse complement strand
AGAGATCCTCGCCCTTCTTGTAGCCGGCGAAGTAGATGACGCGGTTGCCGGCGTCGCGCATCGCTTTCGCGATAGAAAACAGCACGGCATTGCCGAGCCCGCCACCGAGCAGGAGGACGTTCTGGCCCTTGGGGATTTCCGTCGGCGTGCCCGTCGGGCCCATCACGACGACCGGCTCACCCTTCTTGAGATACGCGACGAGACGACTCGAGACCCCGAGCTCGAGCGCGATAAGCGACAGGAGCCCCCGCTCTTTGTCCAC
Organism: Acidobacteriota bacterium; assembly: GCA_040349235.1. GTDB lineage: Bacteria > Acidobacteriota > Vicinamibacteria > Vicinamibacterales > CAVVIG01 > JBEQUD01. Next base: position 10,590 of record JBEQUD010000441.1, on the reverse strand, counting down.
CCATGCGCCCGTCAACGCGATGCCTTCCATCAAGAGCGGCACGCGGCCGGCGGCGGTGTCCACCCGCTCGGCCACCGACTCGTAGTTCTGTAGGCGATAGAACTGGCCCGGGTAGAAATGCCGCGCGGCGGCCGGGGCCTTGACGATGACTTCGACGATGGTCGGCGTCAGGCGGACAACGTCCTCGACCGTCGCGGTGAACTCGGTGTCGAGCCGCTGGCAGAGCCGCGCCCACGCCGCGTCACGCGCCTGCTGCCCGCCCGCGTCGAGCGACGCCATGTCGGCCGCGAACAGCTTGACGACGTGCGGAAAACCGTCCTTCGCCGAGGCCATGGCCTTCACGACGTTGCCGGCGTAGCGCGGGTGGTTGTCGCCGTAGTAGGTGACGAACTTGCCCTCGAATTCGTAGGACGTGAAGAACCCGTTGGCATCGGGCGTCAGGTGAAGCGCGCCGGCCGCGTCCCTGCCGACGACGTGGGGCTGGAAGAACTTCTTTTTGCCGTCGAGCTGGAATGTTCCGGCACATTCTTTCTCGTACATGATGTTCGGGCTCGTGCCGGCCGCCACGAGCATCGTCCGCGCGGGCAGCGTCAGCAGGGTATCCCCGCCGTCCCCGCCCACCTGTCCCACCTGCCGTTCACGCCCCTCGCGCTTGAAGATGACCGCGCGGAGCGCGCCGCGGTCGTCGGGCACGGCCTCGATGGGATTGACGTTCTCGGTGAACGTAATCCCTTCCTCGAGCGCCTTGCTCACCTCTTCGTGGTTCAGGCGATAGGCCGGCGAATCCACCATCCGCTTGCGGTACGCGAGCGTCACGCCGCCCCACCCCCGCACGAGCGGCACGAAGTTCGGCGACTCCGCGGCCGCCTCCGCGCGGGCGCGCTCGGCGCGGACCGCGCGGCCGTGCACCAGGTACTCGTCGAGGACCTCGAGCTCTTCGGCGTCATAGAGCGCGCGCAGGCGCGGTTCCCCGAGTTCAGCCGCCAGCGTTTCGTACTGCGCCGCCGTCTTCTCGACCTGCAGCGGGTAGTACGCCATCAGCTCGGTCGCGGTGTCGATGGCGGTCAGGCCCCCGCCGATGACCACCGCCGGCAGGCGCGCCTGCAGGTTCGGCAGGGCGCCGCGCTTGAAGGCGCCGGTCAGCTGCAGGGCCATCAGGAAATCGCTGGCCTTCCTGATCCCGCGGATCAGGTTGTTCTTCATGTCGATGATCGTCGGTCGCCCCGCGCCCGTCGCGACAGCCACGTGGTCGAAGCCGTAGGCCCACGCGTCCTCGATCGGCATCGTGCCGCCAAAGCGCACGCCGCCGTAGATGCGGAGGCCCTTCCGCCGGGCCAGCGTGAGGTGCAGGAGGGTGAGGAAGTTCTTGTCCCACCGGACGGTGATGCCGTATTCGGACACGCCGCCGAAGCCTTCGAGGACCCGGTCGTCCAGGTCGCGGTAGATCTCGCTCCACTCGCGGATGGGACGCGGCCCGTCGGCGCCGGCACCGACGATGTCCGCGGGCAGCGGCTCGATCTTCAAACCATCCACGCCTACGACGCCGAAGCCTTCGTTGACCAGATAGTGCGCCAGCGTGTAGCCGGCCGGGCCCAGCCCGACGACGAGCACGTTCTTGCCGTTATAGGGCAGCGCGTAGGGCCGGCGCACATTGAGGGGATTCCAGCGCGTCAGCAGGCCGTAGATTTCGACGCCCCACGGCATCTTCAGGACGTCGGTGAGGACGCCCGTCTCGATCTGCGGGATGTTGACCGGCTCCTGCTTCTGATAGATGCACGACTTCATGCAGTCGTTGCAGATCCGGTGGCCGGTGCCCGGGCACATCGGGTTGTCCACGACCACGATCGCGAGCGCGCCGATGGCGTCGCCGGCCTTCCGGATGGTGTGCATCTCGGAAATCTTCTCGTCGAGCGGGCAGCCGTTCAGCTCGATGCCGAGAGGATTGGCGGTCGGCGTGCCGTCCTTCTCGTGCAGGCCTTTCGAACAGGAATCCTTGTCGCGCTCGTGGCAGAGCACGCAGTAGTGAATCTCGCTGAGCACCTCGCGCGGCTGCATGCGCGCGTCGGTCAGCTTGAAGCCGTCGCGGCGGCGCAGGTGCGAGTCCGGCCCCAGCATGGCCTCCGGCACGGACGGCTCGGGATGTTGAACCTCGACGAGGTGCCAGTAGTCGAGCGTCTCGGGAAACCGGAAGACGACCCAGTGGCGATAGGCGGCATCGTGCAGCCGCGCCGCGCACCAGCGCCTGAGCGCCTCGATGTCGGCGGCTACCGTGTCTTTCTCCGTCTTCTCGCGGTCGAGCAGCAGGCACCCCGCCCGTGCGACGGCCAGTTCCAGGTCTTCCGCAGACGCCGACGACGTCAAGCGATCGACCACCGCCTGGTCCGCCGGCGTCGCCGCCACGGTTGCGCCGGCCTTGAGGAGGGGCAGCGCCCGACGCCTGACGAAGTCGATCTTGAAGCGGAACAGGTCGTCCTGCGCAGAGGTCGCGGCGCGCAGTCGGTCGGCCTCCGCGCCCACCTGGAACAGCCGCGCGACGAACCGGCTGACGTGGGGCGCCATGCCGACGAGGAGGTTCGACAGGGCGACCGGCGTACGCGGCGCGTCCGGCGCCTGGCGATACGCATCCCAATCGGACCAGAACGCGCCGTCCGCCGCCTGCACCTCTTCACAGAAGCGCTCGTAGAGCGATGCCAGACGCTCGGGTTGATGCAAATCGGCGAAGGTGTAGCCGGGCACACCGAGCGGCGTGGACGCAGGGGTGGCGGAAGAGGCCGCGGGCCGTAAACTCATGGGGATTGGTACACGGTACTCAAGAGCTCGGCGGAGAGTCAACCAACTGACGCGCGGGCACGCCACGCGATCGACAGGCGCGACGCACCGCAAGCCGAAATCACACCGCAAACCGAAATAAGATGTTCTGGTGGATCGAAAGCGGTTCGTTGCCGTCGCGTTGTTCCTGGCCGCGCCCCTGACGCCGTCCGCACGCCAAGCCGCCCCGCGAGCCGCGGCCGCCCGTCCGACGGCCGCCGCGGCACCGACGCCGGCCCCGCCCGAGCGTGCGACACCCTTCCACGTGGGCGAGACGCTGACGTACGACGTCTCGTGGGCGTCCTACTTGACGGCCGGCACCGTGGTGGCCACCGTCCAGGCGAAGAAGGCGTCCTACAACTCGAGCGCGTACTACGTCGTCGCGGAGGCGCGGCCGGGCGCGCTGGTGTCGGCCGTGTACCCCGTCTACTACAAGATGGACACGCTCATCGACGTGTTCACGCTGCTGCCCCAGCGCGGTTCCGTCTACAGCGAAGAGAAGACCCGCCACCGCTACCGCGCGACCACCTTCGACCGCCCGCACCGCAAGGCGTCCTTCGAGTACCACAGCACGGGCGTGGCCAAGGACACGTTCTCGGTCCAGCCCGACGTGCAAGACGCGTTGTCCGTCTTGTACGCCCTCCGCGCGCGGCCGCTCCAGGCAGGCGCCCACATCTCGATGCCGGTCAGCGACAGCGGGACGAATTACCGCGTGCAGTTCGACGTCGGGCCGCCCGAGCGGCTGACCACCCCGATCGGCACCATGAGCGCGTGGAAACTGCAGGCAGCCATCTACGACGCGGAGAACAAGCGCATTGGGCGCGACAGCGCGATCTGGCTCTCCGCCGACCAGCGCCAGCTTCCGGTGCGGCTCCAGGCCGACCTGCCGCTCGGCGCCTTCGTCCTCGCGCTGCGCGACGCGAAATAGCGGCCGCGCGTGCGGGGCTCGGGTCAGGCGACGGACAGCATCGTCAGGGCGAACCGCTCCTCGCCGGCGATCCACTGTTCGACCGGACCGAATCCCGCTCGTACGGCCATCGCCACGATCTCCTCGGGCTGGTACTTGTAAGAGCTCTCCGTCCAGATGGACTCGCCCGGCCCTATCGAGAAATCGATACTGGCGGCCGCCACGCGCACGCGCTGGTCCCGTAGGCTGACCAGGTGCATCTCCACCCGCGACTCCTGCGCATTCCACACCGCGCGGTGCCCGAAGGCGTCGAGATCGAACGTCCCGCCCAGTTCGCGGTTGATGCGCACGAGGAGGTTACGGTTGAAGGCCGCCGTCACGCCGAGCGGATCGTCGTAGGCGAGCTGCAGGTCGCGCTCGGGCTTCACGAGATCGACGCCCAGCACGAGGGCGTCACCCGGCGCGAGCGCCCCCCGGATGCCCTTCAGGAATGCCTCGGCATCCGGCCGATCGAAATTCCCGATGTTCGAGCCGAGAAACAGCACCAGCATCGGCCCCGCGACCCGCATGGTCCGCGTCACGTCCGCCAGCGCTTCGTAGGGCGCTTCGTGCGTGACGACATCAACGTCGTCGAGGGCGCCAAGCGCCCGGCTCGCCGACGCGAGGGCGGCCGCCGAGACGTCGATCAGGTGGAGTTCGAGGCGACGCCCGCCGTATCGGCTGGCTTCGATGAGACGCATCAGCTTGGAGCCGTTGCCGGGCCCGAGCTCGAGAATGCGCGACGGCGCACCGGCGCGCGCGAAGATGTCGCCGCCGTGCTGCGCGAGCAGATGCAGCTCGGCGCGCGTGATGCCGTACCACGGCAGCTCGCAAATGGCGTCGAAGAGGACGGATCCGAGCGCGTCGTACAGGTACCGCGACGGCAGCTGCCTCGGCTGCTGCGTCAGGTAGTACTCGACGTCGCCGGCAAAATCCTTAGCGGCGTCGGTGGCCGAGCGATGTAGCGCAGCGGAACGTCGCATAGACATAGGGATACCGTGGGCGGAACCAGTTGCGGAACGTGGGACGCAGAAACGTCGTCGCCGTCGCGGGCGACGCGCCCTTCAACACCAGATGCCCGCCGTCGAAGAAATCCGACGAGTACTCGGGGTACGACGCCGTGGCACGGAACCCCGGGAACGGGCCAAACGGCGTGCTGGTCCACTCCCAGCCGTTACCGACTAGGTCCTCCACGCCGCACGCGCTCCGGCCCGCTGGATGGCTGCCGGCCGGCTCGGGATCCCAGCTGGAGAAATCGAACACCCCATGGGCGGGCGACGGCAGAGCCTCGCCCCACGGGTGCTGGCGCAGGTGGCCGACGGTTCCGAACGCGGCGCACTGAAATTCTGCTTCCGAGGGAAGCCGCGCACCTCGCCAGCGCGCGTACGCCGCCGCTTCTGCCTGGCTGACGTAGACCGGCCAGGCGGGCGGGAGCGGCACGCGCTCGAACATGCCCCGCCACCACCAGGCCCCATCGGTGTGCTCCCAGAACGCCGGATGCTTGACCCCATCACGCTGGACCCACGCCCAATCGTCGGCGTCCCACCAGCGTCGGTCGGCGTATCCCCCCGCATCCACGAATTCCATGAACCTAGTGTTCGTCACGTCGTGCCGCTCAATTCGGAACGGTGCAACCTCCGCGCCATAGGCCGGGAACTCGTTGTCCCACCCGAAGGCCAGCTGTGTCCGATTGACGCCCAGCACGGCCGTACCCCCAGGTACCTCGACGGAGTCGCTCTCGGGGACCGATCCAGCGGTCCGCGGCGCATAGCCGGCAGGCCTGCGCTTGGCCTCATACGGCAAACGATGCCACATGTAGCACAAGGTTTCGTGGTGCATGGGCTCGTGCTCGAGGATGGTGAACACGGCCTCGGCCCGGTCGAGCCATGGATCCCCGGGCTTTTCGAGGTCGCCGCCTGCGAGCGCCTCGAGCACGCGGCGATCCGCTTCGGCCGCGAACGCGCGGACTTCGTCGCGGGCCGGCCAGCCCGCGCGGTCGCCGATTGCCTCGCCACAAGCCGCCGCCTCGTCGGGATCGATCCCCCGCGCGAACAAGGCCTCGAGACGCGCGTCGATGCTCGGGCCGCCGAGCGCCTTCTTCACGAGCGTGTTGAAACTGAAGGCCGGCAGATGCCCCTCGTAGAACACGATGGGGTGCCTGAGCGCGATGGGCCTCGCGTAGTAGGCGTCGTCGACGACGAGATCGAACAGGGCCCGCGATCGCTCGCGGTTCTGTCGGTACCACGTCGCGGCCCGGCCGCGATCCAGCATGCCCAATCCTTATCCGATTCGAGCATCGGTGTCGATTGGGCTAAAATGACATCTCCCGCGATGACCATCCAGCTGAACGGCGACCGTTACGAACTGCGCGGTCCGCTCACGGTGGTCCAGCTGCTCGAGCAGCTGGATATCGACGCCCGCCGCGTCGCCGTCGAGCTGAACCTCACCGTGCTCAAGCGCGTCGCCTTCAGCGACACGGTCGTCAAGGACGGCGACGAAGTGGAGATCGTCAACTTCGTCGGCGGCGGGTAGGACCCGGACACACCATGGACAGCTTCATCCTCGCGGACAAGACGTTCTCCTCGCGCCTCATCGTCGGCACTGGCAAGTACAGCTCGCCGGCCGTGATGGTCCAGGCGCACGACGCCTCAGGGGCCGAGATGATTACCGTCGCCGTCAGGCGGGTGAACGTCTCCGACCGGACGAAGGAATCCCTGCTCGACTACATCGACGTCTCGCGGTACTTCCTGCTCCCGAACACCGCCGGGTGCTACACCGCCGACGAAGCTGTCCGCACGGCGCGTCTCGGGCGGGAGGCCGGGCTGTCCAACTGGGTGAAGCTCGAAGTCATCGGCGACGAGCGCACGCTGTTCCCCGACAACGAAGCGCTGATCGCGGCAACCCGCACCCTGGTGCGCGAAGGGTTCGTCGTGCTGCCCTACACGACGGACGATCCCGTCGTCTGCCGCAAGCTCGAGGATGCCGGCGCCGCGGCCGTCATGCCGCTCGGCGCACCCATCGGATCCGGGCTCGGCATCCAGAACGTCAACAACCTGCGCATCATCCGTGAATTCTCCCGGGTGCCGGTGATCGTGGATGCCGGGGTCGGGACCGCCTCGGACGCCGCGCTCGCGATGGAACTGGGCGCCGACGCCGTGCTGATGAACACCGCGATTGCCGGCGCGCAGGACCCGGTCGCGATGTCGCAGGCGATGAATCTGGCCGTCAAGGCGGGACGGTTGGCGTACCGGTCCGGCCGCATTCCGCGCAAGGCGTACGCGACCGCGAGCAGCCCTGTCGAGGGGCTGGTCGGGCGTTAGATTCGGCCTAGGTTCGGACTAGATCCTGACGATTGCAGGGCTGACCACGCCCTTGAACACGTTCCGCGTGTCCACAATCAACGGCAGACGCGCGGCAATCTGCGCGTAGTCGAACGCCGTGTGGTCGGTGCAGATGACCGCGCAGTCGGGCGGTGCCGCCAGCGCGGCCTCGAAGGGCAGCGACTCGAGGCGATGGTCGGCGTGGCGCACGTGCGATACGTAGGGGTCGGTGTAGCTGATGGCCGCGCCGCGCTTGGACAAGAGCTCGATGATGTCGAGCGCCGGGGACTCGCGCACGTCGCTGACATCGCGTTTGTAGGCGACGCCGAACAGGTGCACGCGCGACCCGTTGATGGGTTTCTTCGCCGCGTTCAGCGCATCGGCAACCCGCTGCACCACGTATTCGGGCATCGCGCCGTTCACCTGGCCGGCCAGCTCGATGAAGCGCGCTTCGAAGCCGCTCTGCCTCGCCTTCCAGGACAGATAGAACGGATCGATGGGGATGCAGTGGCCGCCGAGGCCCGGGCCCGGATAGAACGGCATGAAGCCGAACGGCTTGGTCTTGGCCGCGTCGATCACCTCCCAGACGTTGATGTCCATCTTGTGGCACATCAGGGCAATCTCGTTGACGAGGCCGATGTTCACCGCGCGGAACGTGTTCTCGAGCAGCTTGACCATCTCCGCGACGCGCGTGGAGCTGACGGGGACGACCTTCGTGACGACGGTGGCGTATAGCGCGGCGGCCAGTTCGGTGCTGGCAGGGCCAAGGCCGCCGACGACTTTCGGAATCGTGCCCGTGGTGAACTGGGCGTTGCCCGGATCGACGCGCTCGGGCGAGAACGCCAGGAAGAAATCGCGATCCGCCCGCAACCCGCCGGCCTCGAGCATCGGCTGGACGACCTCGTCGGTGGTCCCGGGGTAGGTTGTGGATTCGAGGATGATCAGCTGATTGGGACGAAGGGTGAGGGCCGTGGCTTCGACGGCCTTCACGATGTAAGACAGATCCGGGTCTTTGGTCTTGCGCAGCGGCGTGGGGACGCAGATGTCGATGACGTCCATCCCCCCGAGCTTCGCCATGTCGGCGGTGGCGCGGAACCGCCCGGCGCTGACGACGGCCGCCAGTTCGGCCGACGGGACGTCCGGAATGTAGCTGCGCCCGGCGTTGATCTCGGCGTTCTTCGCGTCGTCCACGTCGAACCCGGTCACGTCGAAGCCGGCCTTCGCGAACTCGACCGCGAGGGGCAACCCCACGTAGCCCAGCCCGATGATCCCGACGCTCGCCTGACGCGCCGTGAAGCGCGCGAGAAGGGGGGTATGGTCCGCCATGTGGCGGCTAACGGGGCGCCGCGGCCGGCGCGCCGCTCGATTTGGACAGACGCGCCACGTCGGCGTCCACCATCATCTCGACCAGCTGCTTGAAGTTGACCTCGGGTGTCCACCCGAGTTCCTTCCGGGCCTTCGAGCTGTCGCCGAGCAGATGCTCGACTTCCGCGGGGCGCAGGAACGCAGGGTCGATGCGCACGTACTTCTGCCAGTCCAGACCGACGCGCGCGAACGCGACTTCGACGAGCTCGCGCACCGAGTGGCTGATGTTGGTGGAGATGACGTAGTCGTCCGGTCGGTCCTGCTGCAGCATCAGCCACATCGCGCGGACGTAGTCGCCGGCGAATCCCCAGTCGCGGTGCGCGTCGAGATTGCCCATCGGCAGGAATTCGGACAGCCCGAGCTTGATGCGTGCCACGCCGTCGGACACCTTCCGTGTCACAAATTCCAGACCGCGCCTGGGTGATTCGTGGTTGAACAACATCCCGGAGACGGCAAAGAGGTTGTAGCTCTCGCGGTAGTTCACGGTGATGTAGTGCGCGAACACCTTGGAGACGCCGTAGGGGCTCCGCGGGTAGAACGGCGTGTTCTCGCTCTGGGGCACTTCGCGCACCTTGCCGAACATCTCGCTCGAAGACGCCTGGTAGAAACGGATCTTCGGGTCGATCTGGCGAACGGCCTCGAGCACGCGGGTGACGCCCTGCGAGTTGTATTCGCCCGTCAGCATGGGCTGGTCCCAGGACGCGGGCACGAAGGACATCGCCGCCAGGTTGTACAGTTCGTCGGGACGGACCTCGTCGATGAGCCGAATCATCGACAACTGGTCGAGCAAGTCGGCCGGCTTGAGCGTGACGCGGTCGAGCAGGTGCTCGATGCGCGAGACGTTCGGGGCGCTCGCGCGCCGCACCATGCCGAAAACCTCGTAGCCCTTGCCGAGCAGCAGCTCCGCGAGGTACGACCCATCCTGCCCGGTGATGCCTGTGATCAGTGCGCGTTTCGCCATCAGCGGGATATTCTACTCGAAGGCGCGAGGCGATTTCTCGGTCGCGTGCACCACGCGCGAAAAACCACGCACCGGTGTGCCGCAACATGGATTCCATCGATGTGCTCATCGTCGGCGCAGGCGTCAGCGGCCTTGCGTGCGCGCTCGCGGCGGCACGTCGGGGCCGCAGCGTCGCCGTCCTCGAACGCCACCCGCGTCCCGGCATGGACACGAGCACCCACAACAGCGGGGTGATCCACAGCGGGATCTACTATCCGGCGGGCACGCTCAAGGCGCGCCTGTCGGTCGAGGGCGCGGCGCGTCTGTACGCGTTCTGCCGGACGCACGGCGTCCCGCACGTGCGCTGCGGCAAGCTCGTCGTCGCCGCGACGGAGGCGGACCTGCCCGCCCTGGAAGCGCTGCTGGCCCGCGGACGCGCGAACGGGGTCGCACACCTGCAGATCGTCGATCGCGCGTTCGTCGCGGCCCGCGAGCCGGAGGTCGCCGCCGCGGCCGCCTTGTTCTCGCCGGACACCGGGATCGTGGACGCGGAAGCGCTGGTCGCGGCGCTCGCCCGCGCCGCCGAGGCGGCCGGCGCGATCCTCCTGCCGGGCACCGCGATCATCGGCACCGCCGCCGCTGCCGACCACATCGCCGTCGTGACGCCCCGCGAGACCATCGCCGCCAGGCAGGTCGTCAACGCGGCGGGGCTCTATGCGGATGCCGTGTCACGTCTGCTCGAAGGCGAGGCGTTTACCATCTACCCATGCCGCGGCGAGTATGCCGAGCTCGCCCCGGCCGCGCGGGCCCGCGTGCGTGGCCTCGTCTACCCTCTGCCCGAGCCCTCTGGCCACGGCCTCGGCGTCCACTTGACACGGTCGATAGGCGGGGCGGTGTGGATTGGCCCGACCGCGACGTTCCAGACGGCGAAGGACGACTACGAAGGCGACCGCCGTCCGCTCGAGTCCTTTCTCGAGCCGACGCGCGCGCTGCTGCCGGGGCTCGCGCTCGCAGACCTGCGCCTGTCGGGCAGCGGTATCCGCCCCAAGCTCCACCCGGCGTCGGGGACGTTCGCGGACTTCCTGATCCGGCGGGATCGCGAGAACACCCGCGTCATCCAGGTTGCGGGCATCGAGTCGCCGGGGCTGACCGCGTGCCTGGCGATTGGCGAACTGACGGCCGACCTCATCGACGAGGCCCTCGACTAGGGT
>JBEQUD010000367.1:0-3000 GCA_040349235.1 Acidobacteriota bacterium | reverse complement strand
TTTGCCGCGGCGGTGGACAAGGTGCCGTTCCGCATCCACCTCGCATCCCACGCGGACGAAACCTCGGTGCTCTGCCATTGGCAGGTTCCGGAGGCGCACTTTCTGGAAGCCTGGAGCGATGCCCGCGCGCACGACGGCACGGCGTCGATTGTGCAGCCGCTCATCGCGCCGCTCTACGGGGCGAAGTCCGCGCACGAACTGCTCGCGGCCTTCAGCGACCGTCCCGATCGGTCGGGCTACGACATCGTCCGCGAGTATTGGAGCCAGCAGTCGCACGGCAGCGTGCTCCGGCCGACATTGGTGCCCACCGCGAAGGCCGACGACACCGCGGACGCGGTACCGCCCGCGTTCGAGGCCTCGTGGCGGCGGTGGCTGCACGACGGCGTCATCGCGGATACGGCGTTTGCGCCGCGGGCCGTCGCGGCGAAGACGCCAGCCCAGAGCCCGGTAGCCGCCGCGGCCCCGGATGCCCTCGAGATCGCGTTCCGCAACGACCCGGCCGTGCTCGATGGCCGGTTCGGCAACAACGGCTGGCTGCAGGAGCTGCCCAAGCCCATCACCAAGCTCACGTGGGACAACGCGGTCCTTGTCAGCCCCGCCACCGCGGAGCGGCTGAAGAAGGGCGGCGTGCCCGCCATGCAGGGCGGCGAACACGGCCAGATCATCAGCGACGTGGTCGAGCTCCGCTACCGCGGGCGCAGCGTGCGCGGCGCCATCTTCCCTGTCGTCGGGCATCCGGACGGCTGCGTCACCATCCACCTCGGGTACGGCCGCTCGCGCGGCGGGCGGCTGGCCGTCGGGGCAGGCTTCAATGCCAATGCCATTCGGACATCGGATGCCATGTCCTTTGGGACAGGCGTCGAGGTCGTCGGCACCGGCCAGCGCTACCCGCTCGCCTGCACGCAGTATCACCACCTGATGGAAGGCCGCGGGATGATCCACGCCGTCACCCGCGACGAGTTCGTCCGCGACCCCAAGTCCGTCCACGAAGGGCCCGGCATCGAGCCCCCGCCGCCCAAGATGCTGACGATGTATCCGGAGGTGAAGTACGACGGATACAAATGGGGCATGGCCATCGACATCAACGCATGCACGGGCTGCAACGCCTGCGTGGTCGGATGCCAGTCGGAGAACAACATCCCCGTGGTCGGGAAGGAACAGGTGCTCCGCGGGCGCGAGATGCACTGGATCCGTGTGGACAGCTACTACCGGGGCCCTGCCGAGAATCCGGAAACGTATTTCCAGCCGGTGCCCTGCATGCAGTGCGAAAACGCGCCGTGCGAGGTCGTCTGCCCGGTGGGCGCCACCGCCCACAGCGACGAAGGCCTGAACGACATGGTCTACAACCGCTGTGTCGGCACGCGGTACTGTTCGAACAACTGCCCGTACAAGGTGCGCCGGTTCAACTTCCTCCTCTACCAGGACTGGGACACGCCGAGCCTCAAGCTTGGTCGCAACCCTGACGTGACGGTGCGCAGCCGCGGCGTGATGGAGAAGTGCACGTACTGCGTGCAGCGGATCAACGCCGCCAAGATCGCCACCGAAACCGCCGACCGCACGATCCAGGACGGCGACATCGTCACGGCCTGCCAGCAGGCCTGCCCGGCCGAGGCCATCGTGTTCGGCGACCTCAACGACCCCCAGAGCCGGGTGGCGAAACTGCAGGCCGAGGTTCGCAATTACCCGCTGCTCGGGGAGTTGAACACCCGGCCGCGCACCACCTACCTGGGGGCGCTCAGGAACGTGAACCCGGAGCTGGGGGAATAACGTGGCCGAACCCCGCACCCCCGCGAACGCGCCGGTCATCCCGACCGGCTACACGTTTGGCACGATCACCGACAAGATCAGCGCAATCGTCCTGACCCGCCGGACGTCCATCGGCTGGTGGCTGGGCTTCCTGGTGTCGTTCGGCATCATGAACGTGATGCTGCTCTCGGTGGCGTACCTGCTCGCCAAGGGCACCGGCATCTGGGGCGTCAACGTCCCCGTCGGCTGGGGCTTCGCCATCGTCAACTTCGTCTGGTGGATCGGCATCGGCCATGCCGGGACGCTCATCTCGGCGATTCTGCTGCTCCTCAAGCAGCCGTGGCGCACGTCGATCAACCGTTTCGCCGAGGCGATGACGCTGTTCGCCGTCGCCTGCGCCGGCATCTTCCCGCTCATCCACACCGGGCGCCCGTGGCTCGCGGCGTACTGGCTGTTCCCGTATCCCAACACGATGGGGCTCTGGCCGCAGTTCCGGAGCCCGCTCATCTGGGACGTGTTCGCGGTCTCGACGTACGCCACCGTCTCGGCGCTGTTCTGGTTCGTCGGCCTCATCCCCGACCTTGCCACGCTGCGCGACCGGACGACCTCGCGCTCCGGCCGATTCGTCTACGGGCTCCTCGCCATGGGCTGGCGCGGGTCCGCGGCGCACTGGCATCGCTACGAGACGGCGTATCTCCTCCTGGCGGGCCTCGCCACCCCCCTCGTCGTCTCGGTGCACACGGTCGTCAGCTTCGACTTCGCCATCGCGATCGTGCCCGGCTGGCACACGACCATCTTCCCGCCGTATTTCGTCGCGGGCGCCATCTACTCCGGCTTCGCGATGGTGGTCACGCTGGCGATTCCCATCCGCGCCATCTACGGCCTCGAGGACTTCATCACGTCCCGCCACCTGCAGAACATGGCGAAGGTGATGCTGGTCACCGGGCTCATCGTCGCCTACGGCTACGGCACGGAGATGTTCATCGCGTGGTACAGCGCGGACAAGTTCGAGATCTTCGTCCCGTGGAACCGCATGACCGGCCCCTACGGCATCGCCTACTGGGCCCTGATTCTCTGCAACGTGGGCATCCCGCAGGCGCTCTGGTTCCGGCGCGTGCGGTCCAACACCATCGCGCTCTTCGTGATCGCCATCATCGTGAACATCGGCATGTGGCTCGAACGCTTCGTCATCGTCGTGACGAGCCTGCACCGCGACTTCCTCCCGTCCTCGTGGGGCAACTATCAGCCGACGTT
>JBEQUD010000351.1:0-2252 GCA_040349235.1 Acidobacteriota bacterium | reverse complement strand
CGCAGCGGACGGCGACGCGGGATGCCGGCCGCATCGCGGGCCTCGAAGTGCTCCGCATCATCACCGAGCCGACGGCGGCGTCGCTGGCCTACGGCCTCGACCAACGGCATACCGGGGTCATCTCGGTCTACGCTTTCGGCGGCGGCACGTTCGACGTCTCGATCCTGCGCGTCGAGGACGGCATCTTCCAGGTGCTCTCGACCAACGGCGACACGCATCTCGGCGGCGACGACATCGACCGGCTGTTCACCGAGCAGGTCCTGGCCGACCTTGGCCCGGACGCGGCGCCCGACCGCGGCCAGATCCAGGCGATTCGCCAGGCCGTCATCCAGGCCAAGATCGAGCTGTCCGACCGGGACGAAACCGAGGTCCGCGTCGGGGCCTTCCGCAAACGGATGACGCGCGCGGCGTTCGAGGCTGCCATTCGTCCCATCGTCGATCGCACGCTCGTGCCCTGCCGCCAGGCCTTGACCGACGCCGGGCTCGAGGCGTCGCAGATCGACGAAGTCGTGCTGGTGGGCGGCTCGACGCGGATTCCGCTGGTCCGCCGTCTCGTCGGCGAGCTGTTCGGGAAGACACCGCACAGCGAGCTGAACCCGGACGAGGTGGTCGCGCTCGGGGCCGCGGTGCAGGCCGACATCCTCATCACCGGCAACCGCGACATGCTGCTGCTCGACGTCACCCCGCTCTCGCTCGGCATCGAAACGATGGGCGGCGTGATGTCGAAGATCATCCTCCGCAACTCGACCATCCCGGCCACCGGGAACGAGATGTTCACGACGTTCGCCGACAACCAGACGGCCGTGGACATCCACGTGCTCCAGGGCGAGCGCGAGCTGGTGGCCGACAATCGATCGCTCGACCGGTTCAAGATTCGGGGGATTCCGCCCATGCCGGCGGGCATGCCGCGTGTCCAAGTCCAGTTCCAAATCGACGCGAACGGCATCCTCAGCGTGACGGCGCGCGAGCTGCGCACCAACGTCGAGCAGACGATCGAGGTGAAGCCGTCGTACGGGCTGACCGACGAGGACGTCGAGCGCATGCTTCTCGATTCGTTCGACCACGCGGAAGCGGACTTTGCGGCGCGCCTCTTGATCGACGCGCGCAACGAGGCCGAGACGGTGATCCTCGCGACCGAGAAGTCGCTACGGTCGCCGGACTATCCGACGATTGCGCGCGAGGAACTCGTCCCCGGCGAACGCGACCGCATCGACGCGGCCCTTGCCGAGCTGAAGGCCGTCCTCGGCGGCGCGGACCGCGAGGCCATTCAGCTGAAGATGAAGGCGCTCAACGAGGCGACGCAGCACCTGGCCGAAGTGATGATGAATCGCTCCGTGCATGCGGCGTTGTCCGGCAGAAGCGTTGACGAGATGTAGGGCGCGCGTTCGCCGCGCGCTGAGGTTGTTATGCCAAAGGTCACTTTCATCATCGACGACGTGCCCCAGACGGTCGAGTTCGAGTCGGGCGCCGTGCCGTACTCCCATCACGGCAAGCCGGAGTCGCTCCTGGACATCGCGAAGCACTTCCATGTGCCGCTCGAGCACGCATGCGGCGGCAGCTGCGCGTGCACGACCTGCCACGTCGTCGTGAAGGAAGGCGCGAATCACCTGAGCGAGATGCAGGACGACGAAGCCGACCGCCTCGACACCGCGTGGGACCTGACGCCGCGGTCGCGGCTCGGCTGCCAGGCGGTGGTGACCGGCGACGTCGTGTGCGAGCTGCCGATGTACACACGGAACTACGTGCAGGAAGGCGGCGGCATCCAGCTCGGCAAGTCCGAGGCGCGCGCGCAGCGGAACGAGGCGCTTGCGGGCGCAGTCGCGGCAGGGGGCGTCGAAGCGGTCGCAAAAGCGGTCGTCAGCGCGGTCGTCAACGCGGAGGTCCGGCCGTGAAGTGGACGGATGCGGAAGACATCGCGATTGCACTGGTCGAGAAGCTGCCGGACGTGGATCCGTTGACGGTCCGCTTCACCGACCTGCGCGCGCACGTGCTCGCCCTGGACGGGTTCGACGACGACCCCAAAGCGTCGAACGAACCCAAGCTCGAAGCCATCCAGATGGCGTGGCACGAAGAATTCCAGGACAGCCAGAGCTGAGATGACCCTGCGCGGGATGTTCCGTCCCGGCATGCGCGGGTACATCGTCCCGTTGGCCGCCGGCCTGACGCTGGTGGTCAGTGTCTTCCTGCCGTGGGTCGTTGTCGGGGACGTTTCTCTTCGAGGCATACCGAACCCTTCCGGCCTGTGGGTGGCC
>JBEQUD010000333.1:0-10479 GCA_040349235.1 Acidobacteriota bacterium | reverse complement strand
CCGCTGGGTCGCGGTATCGGCCGCCACCTTCGGCATCGCACTCATCCTCTTCTCGCGTTCGCGCGCCTTCGGGCAGTCCGTGCTGCTGCTCGTACCGGTCGGGGCGGCGATGATGGTCCAGATGGCGTCATCCAACACGCTCATCCAGGCGATGGTCCCCGACAAACTGCGCGGGCGGGTGATGGCGGTCTACTCGATGATGTTCCTGGGCATGGCACCCTTCGGTGCCCTGCTCGCGGGCTGGGTTGCCGAGCACCTGGGTGCGCCGCGCACGGTGGCGATGGGCGGGGTGGTGTGCGTGGCGGCCGCCGGCATCTTCGCGGGGCGCCTGCCCTCGCTGCGCGCCGAAGCCCGCGAGCTCATCGTGGCGCAGGAACTGGCCGGTGCCGAGCCGCCCGGCGCCTAGGCGCGCACGTCGATGAGCGTGCCCACCGTCGGGTGTGCATCGGGGTCCTTCGCCGGCACGTCCTGTTCTTCGGCCACGTGCGGATCCGGATGCGGGTGCTGGTGCCGGCGGCGGTCCGCCTCCTCGCGGGCGCGCTGGCGGTCGGTGATCGACTGCGTTTCCCCCACGAGGGGCGTTGGATACGGGTCGGACACCGGCGGAATCGAGAACGACATCGAACGCCTCCTCCCTCGCCCGTTGCCATGACGGGATGGACCAGCCGGGCCAGACGCGTCGGACCCTGCTCTCGGAACTATCGGCCGCGACCGCGAAAACGTGAATCGGCGGCCTGAGCCGAGCGCGACGAGGCGCGTGGGGTGGAGACTCGGCCCCCGCCGGTCAGTGCACGCCCCGGGACATCTGGAGCGCGGCGGGATCGGCGCCAAGTCGCCGGATGGCCGTTTCCCACATCCGGTCGGCGGGCGTCTTGAAGATGAGGTCGCAGTCCACTTCGCCGATGAGCCAGGCCGACGCCCGCAACTCCGCCTCGAGCTGTCCGGGCCCCCATCCTGAGTAGCCGACCACCAGCCGCGCGTCGTGCGGGGGACTGGGCGCGAGCAGACGCTGCAGCAGGGCCGGGGACGTCGAGAGCGTTACGCCGTCGGCCACCGCCATCCCGCCGCCGTACTCGCCCTCGCCCGCGCCGTGCACCAGAATCCAGCTGCGCTCGGGCTCGACCGGTCCGCCGACCCAGACCTCGAGATCGTCGCGGACCATCTCGTGAGGCGTCCCGATCGTATGGTCGGGCACGACGGGGTCGAGGCTGAGCACGACGCGTCCCGTCGCGACGAGCGGCCGGTTGACCACCAACCCGAACGCGCCGTCGTCGTTGTGCTTGCACAACAGGATGACGGTCCGGCTGAAGTTCGGGTCGAGCAGTTGCGGCATCGACAGCAGCAGGGACGGCGCGAGGGACGTGGACATCGTCGTGTCCCCTACAGTGTCCGCGTATGCAGGGCTCGGCGCAAGCCCCACAGGGCCGTCATCCCTGACGCGTGACATTCGCCAGTCCGACCGCCAGGTTGCGACGCAGGCCCGAGACCTTGGTGCGCTTCATGGCGCTGCCGCGCATCGCGGACCGCAGGTCGTCGTCGGTCATCGCGGCCAGCGTGGAGATGCGCGCGCCGAGCCACGCCTGACGCGGCTGCCAGGCGGGGTCGTCGGAAACGGCGGTGAGCTGGTTCCAGGGGCACACCTCCTGACAGATGTCGCACCCGTAGACGTGCGACCCGATACTGGCGGCGGCATCGTCCGGGATGGGGCCGCGCTGTTCGATCGTCAGGTAGGAGATGCACCGCGTCGCGTCAAGGGCGCCGCCAGCGAGGGCGCCGGTCGGGCATGCGTCGATGCACAGGGTGCACGTCCCGCATTGGTCGAGTGACGGCGCGTCGGCCTCCAGCGGCAGGCTACAGATGATCTCGGCCAGGAAGATCCACGAGCCGAGCTCGGGGTTGATGACGCAGGTGTTCTTCCCAATCCAGCCGATGCCGGCATGCCGGGCGTAGACGCGCTCCTGGACTGGGCCCGTATCCACGTACGCGCACGCATCGAACGCGACGGGCGAGGCCTCGCGCATCCACGCGAGCAGCGCATGGAGACGCCCGCCAATCACATCGTGATAGTCGTCACCCCACGCGTAGCGCGCGATCTGCGCGCGATCGGGATCGGCGCACTCGGTCGAGTACGGATGGCGGGTGTTGTAGACGGTGCCGGTCACGATGACGGAGCGGGCCGATGGCAGCACGCGGCGTACATCCGCGCGCTGCTCGGCCGAGCGATGGAGGTAAGCCATCTCGCCCGCGTACCCGCGGGCGAGCCAGCCTTCGAACGCCGCCAGCTCCGGCAAGTCCCCCGCGGGCGCCACGCCGCACAGCTCGAAACCGAGGTCCCGCGCCTTCGCCTTGATGCCCGACGAGGAAAGGGACATGCCAGGTCCGGCCGCGTTACACCTTCGCGACCAGCTGGCGCACCACGTACGGCAGGATGCCGCCGTGGCTGAACGCCACCAGTTCCTCCGGGGTGTCGATGCGCACGAGCGGCTGGAACTCGACCGTGCCCGTCTCGCCGATCGCCCGGACGGTCACCGTGCCGGCCGGACGCAGGCCCTCGGCGATGCCCGTCACCTCATAGCGTTCGCGGCCGGTCAGGCCAAGCGAGGCCGCCGAGTCCCCCGCCCGGAACTGCAGCGGCAGGACGCCCATGTTCACGAGATTGCTCCGGTGGATGCGCTCGAAGCTCTCGGCGACGACCACCTTCACCCCGAGCAGGGCGGTGCCCTTCGCGGCCCAGTCCCGCGACGAGCCCGATCCGTATTCCTTGCCGGCCAGGATGACGAGCGGCACGTGCGCGGCCTTGTACTGCATGGCCGCGTCGTAGATCGGCAGGACGCCGCCGTCGGGCTGGTAGGTCGTCCACCCGCCTTCGGTCCCCGGCGCGATCAGGTTCCGCAGCCGCGTGTTCGCGAAGGTGCCGCGCATCATGACCTCGTGGTTGCCGCGTCGCGCGCCGTACGAGTTGAAGTCGCCCGGCTGGACGCCGTGCTCCATGAGGTACTTCCCCGCGGGGCTGTCCTTCTTAATCGAACCCGCCGGCGAGATGTGGTCGGTCGTGATGCTGTCGCCGAGGAGCGCGAGCACGCGGGCGCCCGTGATGTCCGCGAGCGGCGTCGTCTCGAGCGTCAGGCCGTCGAAGAACGGCGGGTTGCGCACGTAGGTGGAATCCGGCTCCCACGCAAAGCGGCTGCCGGTCGGCACGTCGAGGGTGCGCCACCGCTCGTCGCCGGCGAACACATCGGCGTACTGTTCGCGGAACATCTCCGACGTCACCGCGCTCAGAAGCGTCTGCTGAATCTCGCGCTCGGTCGGCCACAGATCCCGCAAGTAGACGGATGTCCCGGCGGCGTCCGTGCCAATGGGCTCGGTCGTCAGGTCGATCGTCATCCGCCCTGCAATCGCATACGCGACCACGAGAGGCGGCGAGGCGAGGTAGTTGGCACGCACCAACTGCTGGATGCGCCCCTCGAAATTCCGATTGCCGCTCAGCACGGAGGCGACCACAAGGTTCTTCGACTCGATTTCCGCGCTGACATCGTCCGGCAGCGGGCCGCTGTTGCCGATGCACGTCGTACACCCATAGCCGACGAGGTTGAAGCCGAGCGCGTCCAGATAGGTGTCGAGGCCCGACTTGCGCAGATACTCCGTCACGACCTTCGAGCCGGGCGCCAGGCTCGTCTTGACCCACGGCTTTCTCGAGAGGCCGCGCTCGACGGCTTTCTTGGCAAGGAGCCCCGCCCCAATCATCACGCCCGGGTTCGAGGTGTTCGTGCAGCTGGTGATGGCGGCGATGACGACGGCGCCGTGGTCGAGGCTGACGCCCGTCTGGGGCGGCTCCGCCACCGCGGCGGGGGCCGCGCCGCCTGCCGCGGACTTCTTCGCCACTGCCGCCATCAGCGTCGGCAACGCGGCCTGGAAACCGCTCTTGGCCTGCGTGAGCGTCACCCGGTCCTGCGGGCGTCTCGGACCGGCGAGGCTAGGTTCGATGCTCCTCAGATCGAGATCCAGCGTCTCGGTGTAGGTGGCGTCGGCATCCGTCGGCACGCGGAACAAGCCCTGGGCGCGGGCGTAGGCCTCGACGAGCTCGACCCGCGACTGGTCGCGCGCGGTCAGCCGCAGGTAGTCGAGCGTCATGGCGTCGATCGGGAAGATCGCGATCGTCGCGCCGTATTCCGGACACATGTTCCCGAGCGTCACGCGGTCCGCGATGGTCAGGTGTTCGAGGCCTGGCCCGAAGAACTCGACGAACTTCCCGACCACGCCGTGCTTGCGGAGCTTCTCCGTGATCGTGAGCACGAGATCGGTCGCGGTCACGCCCTCGGGCATGGTGCCGGAGAGCCGGACGCCGAGCACCTGCGGGATGAGCATCGAGGCGGGCTGTCCCAACATCGACGCCTCGGCCTCGATGCCGCCGACGCCCCAGCCCACGACGCCCAGTCCATTGACCATCGTCGTGTGCGAGTCGGTGCCGACGAGCGTGTCCGGATACGCAAGGGTGCCTTCGGGCGTCTCTTCCGCCACGACGACGCGCGCGAGGTACTCGATGTTGACCTGGTGGACGATGCCGGTGTCCGGAGGCACGACGCGGAAGTTGTCGAACGCGTCCTGGCCCCACCGCAGGAACGCGTAGCGCTCCTTGTTGCGCGAGAACTCGAGCTCGGCGTTCAACTGGAAGGCGTTCGCCTGCCCGAAATAGTCCACCTGCACCGAGTGGTCGATCACGAGTTCGACAGGCTGGAGCGGGTTGACGCGGTTGGGATCGCCGCCGAGGCGGGCCACGCCGTCGCGCATCGCGGCCAGGTCCACCACCGCCGGCACGCCGGTGAAGTCCTGCAGCAGGACGCGGGCGGGCGCAAACGAGATTTCGCGCTGGGCCGTGCTCTTCATGTCCCACCGCGCCAGCGCTTCGATGTCCGCGGCTTTCACGAACCGGCCGTCTTCCTTGCGCAGCAGATTCTCGAGCAGGATCTTGATCGAGTACGGAAGGCGTGCAATCTCGGGAAACCCAGCCGCCTGGAGCGCCGGCAGGCTGTACATCTGCACGGAGCGGCCGCCCACCTGGAGACTGGTCCGCGTCTTGAAGCTGTTCACACTGGCCATGGAGCAGATCCTCGCAAAAAGCGTGATCGTACCACACTGGATTCCACGTCAGAGCCTTCCGGCGACCCCCCTAAGGATGCGCTTACGCGGCCTCTCGGCTGCACTTTCGTTTACAGTTTGGTAGGATCTGCCCCCAAATGCGGATCCTACTCCTCACGCTCGCCGGCCTCTTCGTGCCGGTTCTCGGCTACGCGCAGGGCACCGACGGCGCCGCCGCCATCAACCAGGCCGACACGGCGTGGATGCTCGTCGCCACGGCGCTCGTCCTTCTCATGACGCCCGCCCTCGCCTTCTTCTACGGCGGTCTCGTCGGCTCGAAGAACGTGCTCAACATGATGATGATGAGCGTGGTGGCGCTCGGGTTCGTCACCGTGCTCTGGGCCCTCATCGGGTACTCGCTCGCGTTCGACACGGGGGGCGCCGCTATCGGCGGCACCTCGTTCGCGTGGCTGCGTGGCGTCGGGCTCGACGCGCGCGGCACCATCCCCCACGTCCTGTTCATGTGCTACCAGGCGACGTTCGCCATCATCACGCCGGCGCTCATCTCCGGTGCCGTTGCGGGACGGATGCGCTTTGCCGCGTACGTGGCGTTCATCAGCCTGTGGTCGGTCCTCGTCTACAGCCCGGTCGCACACTGGGTCTGGGGCGGGGGCTGGCTCGCGCAAATGGGGGCGCTCGACTTCGCCGGCGGGACCGTCGTGCACGTCAACGCCGCCACCGCGGCCTTCGTCGCAGCGATCGTCGTCGGCCCACGCCGCGGCTATCCGAACCTCGCCACGCTGCCGCACAACGTGCCATTCACGCTCCTCGGCGCCGGCCTGCTCTGGTTCGGGTGGTTCGGCTTCAACGCGGGGAGTGCCCTGGCAGCGAACGGGAGTGCGGCCTTGGCCTTCACGACCACCCTGCTCGCCCCCGCGGCCACGCTGGTCGTGTGGACGCTGCTCGACTCCACACGCACGGGCTCGCCCACCGCGGTGGGTGCGGCCACCGCCATCGTGGTGGGTCTGGTCGCCGTCACGCCCGCCGCGGGCTTCATCAGCCCGATGAGCGCCCTGGCGCTCGGCGCCATCGCCGCCGTCCCCAGCTATTACGGGCTGCAGTGGCGGGCCCGGACGTCGCTCGACGATTCGCTGGACGTGGTCGCTGCCCACGGCGTCGGCGGAACGGTCGGCGCCCTCCTGACCGGCGTGCTCGCCGAGAAGACGCTGAACGGCGTGGCGGATGGCCTGCTCTTCGGCAATCCGGGCCAGCTGGCGACGCAGGCTCTGGCCGTCGGCCTCACGATTGCCTACAGCGGCGTGGCGAGTTTTCTCATCCTGAAGCTGGTCGGCCTCGTCATCCCACTCCGCGTCGATCGGGACGAGGAGGCTGTCGGGCTCGACGAAAGCCAGCACGGCGAGGAAGCCTACGTCCACGCCGGGGGGGTCAGCGCCATCGCGCCACGCTGAGTTCGCACCGGCGTACGGCGCACATTCTGTTTGGCGGACGACCGCGCCGCAGAATATTATTGGCGCATGGCTTACAAACTCACCGTCAACGGGACCGCGAAAACCGTCGATGTCGCCCCTGACATGCCCCTGCTGTGGGTGCTTCGCGACGTGCTCAATCTGCGCGCCACGAAGTTCGGCTGCGGCATCGGCCAATGCGGCGCCTGCACGGTGCACCTCGGCGGACGCCCGGTGCGCTCCTGCCAGACGCAGGTGTCCCGCGCCACGGCGCCCATCACGACGCTCGAGGGCCTCTCGGCCGACGGGTCGCACCCTGTCCAGCGCGCATGGGAGGAAATCGACGTCCCGCAGTGCGGTTACTGTCAGGCCGGCCAGATGATGTCGGCAGCCGCCCTTCTCGTCAGCATCGCCAAGCCCTCGGACCAGGACATCAACACCGCCATGAACGGCAACCTGTGCCGGTGCGGCACGTATCTGCGGATCCGCGAAGCCATCCACCGGGCCTCGGCACTGGCGGCGGGTGCGCCCCGGCTCGCCCAGTCCGCGACCGACGCGGGCCGGTAAACCGCCATGCACACGTCCCTGCTCAATCGCCGATCGTTTCTGCGCGTGACCGCCTTGACGGGCGGCGGGATGCTCCTCGCCAGCTATGTGGACACGGCCGCGGATCTGCTGGCGCAGGCCGCCCCGGCCGGTGCGCCGGCCGTCGCGTTCAAGGCCGACGCCTTCGTCCGCATCACGCCGGACGGCATCATCACGATCATGTCGAAGAATCCGGAGATCGGGCAGGGCATTCGCACGAGCCTGCCGATGATCATCGCGGAGGAACTCGACGTGGATTGGCAGGACGTCCACATCGAGCAGGCCGATCTCGATCCGACCCGCTACGGGGGACAGAATGCGGGCGGGAGCACGGCCACGCCGAACAACTGGACGCCGCTACGCCAGGTCGGCGCCGCCTGCCGGCAGATGCTCGTCGCCGCAGCCGCCACGACCTGGGGCGTACCGGTCGGCGAAGTAACCACGGGATCCGCCAAGGCCACGCATCGTCCCACCGGGCGCACCTTGACCTACGGCCAGCTCGCGACGGCCGCCGCAGCCCTCGCCCCGCCGGCCCTCGAGAGCGTCACGCTCAAGAAGGCCGCCGACTACCGCATCATCGGCAAGCCCGTGCACGGGGTGGACAATCCGGCGATTGTCACCGGCCGCCCGGTCTTCAGCATCGACTTCACCCTGCCCGGCATGTTGTGGGCGGTGTACGAAAAGTGCCCGGTCTTCGCGGGCACCGCCGTCAGCGCCAACCTCGACGAGGTCAAGGCCCTGCCCGGCGTTCGCCATGCGTTCATCGTCCCAGGCACGAAGGTCCTCAACGGCCTCCATAGCGGGGTCGCCATCGTCGCGGATTCGTACTGGCAAGCGCGTTCCGCCCGCCAGAAGCTGCAGGTGAAGTGGGACGAGGGGACGACCGCGCAGCAGAGCAGCGTCGGCTTCGCGCAGCGCGCGGAGGAACTGTCGAAAGCCACGCCCGCGCAGACCCTCCGCACCGACGGCAATGTCGATACGGCCCTGCAGTCGGCGGCCACGGTCGTGGAAGGGGCGTACTCGTATCCGTTTCTGTCTCACGCGCCGCTCGAACCCCAAAACGCGGTCGCGCATTTCACGAACGGCACGCTCGAGATCTGGGCGCCGAGCCAGACGCCCCAGCAGGGCCGTCCACTCGTGGCGCAGACGCTCGGCATCAAGGAGTCGGACATCACCTGGCACCAGATGAAGGTCGGTGGCGGCTTCGGCCGGCGACTGACCAACGACTGGGCGATGGAAACCGCGGCGATTGCCAAGGTGGTCGGCGTGCCTGTGAAGCTCCTGTGGACGCGCGAAGACGACATGCACCACGACCACTACCGCCCCGGGGGGTTCCACTACCTCAAGGGCGGCCTGGACTCGGCGGGCAGCCTCGTCGCCTGGCGTAACCACTTCGTCACCTATGGCGACGGCACGCAGTACGCCGGCGCGGCCAACATGAACCCGGCGGAGTTCCCCGCCACGTTCGCGCCGCATGTCGGCATCTACGCCTCGCTGATGCCGCTCGGTGTGCCCACCGGTGCCATGCGCGCCCCGCGCACGAACGCGTTTTCGTGGGTGTTCCAGTCCTTCATCGACGAGCTGGCACACG
This sequence comes from Acidobacteriota bacterium, assembly GCA_040349235.1. Taxonomy (GTDB): domain Bacteria; phylum Acidobacteriota; class Vicinamibacteria; order Vicinamibacterales; family CAVVIG01; genus JBEQUD01. The sequence goes on along the minus strand of JBEQUD010000333.1, from coordinate 1,761 downwards.
CCGCCGGCAAGGATCCGCTGCAGTTCCGCCTCGACATCCTCAAGATGCCGCGCGTCAATCTGACGCTGCCGCGGCCCGCCAACGTCGGCGACGGCGAGGTGGACGCGGACCGCGTCCGAGGCGTGCTCGAACTTGTCCGGGACAAATCCGGCTGGGGCACGCGCACGCTACCCGCCGGGCATGCGATGGGGGTGTCCTTTCACTTCGCGCATCGCGGGTACTTTGCGACCGTCGCTGAAGTGAGCGTGGATGCGAACAAGAAGATCAAGGTCGTCAAGGCGTGGGTGGTCGGCGATATCGGCAGCCAGATCGTCAACCCGAGCATGGCGATCAATCAGTGCCAGGGCGCGGTCATCGAGGGCATGAGCCACCTGATGAACTGGGAGATCACGATCGACAAGGGCCGGGCGCTCCAGAACAACTTCAATCAGTACCAGCCGGCCCGCATGTCACAGGCCCCACCCGAGGTGCAGGTGGACTTCAAGATGACGGACAACCCGCCGACGGGGCTGGGCGAACCGGCGCTGCCGCCAACGATTGGCGCCCTCTGCAACGCGATCTCGGCCGCGAGCGGCACGCGCATCCGGTCGCTCCCCATCGCGAAGCTGGGGTTCTCGTGGGCGTAGACCGGCCTAGCGTCTAGCGTCGAGAAACGCGCGGACGATCGCCGACACGTCCTTGTGCTCGGCGTCGGCCGCGTAGTTCATCGCGCGCATGTCAGTCGCCGACACGCGTCCCCCCAGGCGCTCGAGCGCGAGACGCACACGCGGATACCGCAGCAGCGTCTCCGCCCGCGCCACGGGCGCAGCATCGTAGGGCGGAAAGTAGTGGCGGTTGTCCTCGAGTTGGACGAGGTCCAGCGCGCCGATGAGCCCCGCCGTCGCGTCTCCAGCGATGACATCCACCTGGCTTGTCGCTAGCGCGCGGTAGCTCAAGTTCAGGTCCATCACCCGCGGCGGCGCCACGAAAGCGAGGCCGTAAGCCCGCGCCAGCCCGGCGAACCCGTCCGGCCGTTCCAGGAACTCGTAGCCGAAGCCGGCCCGCCAGGCTGGCGCCTCCCGGGCAAGGTCGTCGATCGTCCGCAGGCGCCGGGCGCGCGCGTCGGCGCCACGAACCAGCACGGCAAAGGTGTTGTTGAAGCCGAGGGCCGGAAGCAGCGTCCGGCCGCTGCGTGCGTAGCGTTCCCGGACGGCCCCATAGACCTCGCCCGCATCGGATGCCGGAGGCTGATGGAAGATGGCGGTCAGGGCCGTGCCCGTGTACTCGACATAGACGTCGAGGTCCCCCGTGACGAGACCGCGGTCGCAAATGAGCGTCCAGCCGAGATTCAGGCGACGATCGACCGCCATGCCGGTCTCGCGCTCGATTGTCTGCGCCACGAGCTCGCCAAGAATGACCTGCTCGGTGAAGTTCTTCGAGCCGACGACGATGCGCGCCGCCGATCGGCCGGACACGAGCGCGCTCGAGGCGAGGACGCCGCCGAGCACGATGGCCAGCGTCGCGGCTACCGCTGCTCTGGACATGGTCCGCCGCCGCGGTGTTGCCTGTCGTTCGAGCCACAGCAGGCCCCCGTCCACGACAAGCGCGAGCAGGGCGGCCGGAATCGCCCCGGCGAGAATCACCGTCGAATCGACCATGGACAGCCCGCGGTAGATGTATTCCCCGAGGCCGCCGGCGCCGATGGCCGCCGCGATCGTCGCGGACCCGACGCCGACCACGGCCGCGACGCGCACGCCGGCGACGATCGACGGCAGCGCCAGC
>JBEQUD010000330.1:0-3460 GCA_040349235.1 Acidobacteriota bacterium | reverse complement strand
CCGGGATGCCCATGCCGCTGTCGGTGACGGCGAAGCGGACGCGGTCGTGCCCGACCAGGGCGGCCGTTACGCGCACTTCGCCACTCTCGGTGAACTTCAGGGCGTTCGAGATGAAGTTGCGCAGGATTTGCGAGAGCTTCTTGTCGTCCGTGTAGATGCGCGGAATGTGCGGCGGATCCTCGAAAACCAGCGACACCGACGCCGACGCGACGATCGGCTTGAACATGCCGCGAAGGGCCGAGAACAGGTCCACCATCTCGAACCAGGCGGGCGAGATGGCAACCCGTCCTGCCTCGACCTTCGCAAGGTCCAGCAGGTCGTTCACCATTTCAGTCAGCTCGACCGCCGACGCCTGCACAAACGCCACTTGCGTCTGCTGCTCTGGGGTGAGCGGTCCGTCCAACTCGTCCAGTAGGATTCGCGTAATGCTGCGGATGGACCCGAGCGGCGTCCGGAACTCATGGCTCATGTAGGACAGGAACCGGCTTTTCAAGTTCGACGCTTCCTTCAACCGGTGGGCATTGTCCTCGAGCTCCGCGTAGAGCGCGACGACGCCTTGATTGGTTTCCATCAGCTCGGCGGTCAGTGCCTGGATCTGCTCGTGCTGCTCGCGGACGACGGTCGTCGATGCCGCGACTGCCGCCTGGAGCCGAATCAGTTCGGCGTTCATCTGCTCGATGGGCGAGCTCATGATGTGCGCGCCACCCGCTCTTTGCCGACCACGACGACGGTGGCATCGTCGCGGCCGCGCAGGAAGTCCCGATAGAGGACCGCCGCGACAACGGCGGGATGCCGGGCGAGCAGGCCCGGGTACGCGTCGAGCGCCCAGCGCGATGTGAGGCCGTCAGAGTGCATGACAAGAACGCCTCGATCGGGCCAGGGATACTCGACTGGTTGCGCTCGGCGGGGCTGAAGTCCGACGGTGCCGTTCTGCGTCAGGAGACCCCGACGTTCGTCGCCAGCCAGCAGGGTGCCAGAGATGTTGCCGATGCCCGTATACCGAAGCGTGCGACCAACCACCTGCGCCGATGCCACCGCTGCGCCGCGGCTGCTGATCAAGGCCTGATGCACCCGGTCGAAGAGGGCCCCCGCATCCGCGAACGGCATGTGGTCGAACGTGTCGATGGCTCGTTGCGACGCTTCCGCGGCCAGAGGACCGTGCCCGAGCCCGTCTGCGACCATCACGGCAATGTCGCCGTTTCGCTCGGCGACGCTCCAGGCGTCGCCGCAGACCGACTCGTACGGCGCCGGGATGGACACGCAGCCGACGGCAAACGCCGGCGCGCGGTCTGCGCCCTTCTTCGCCGTGCGAATACGGGATACCAGCACGGTGCCCGTCGTCGGCGACGAATACACGTCAAAGACATGCGAGAGGCGCCGGACCGCGCCAAGCCCTGTGCCTGGCGTGCCGCGGCTGGAGTAGCCATCCGCGAAACATTTGTGCGCATCGACCATCCCCGGGCCGGTGTCGAGTGCGACGAGCTCGATCGCGGTCTCCTCGGCGTGCGTCACGGGCTGCAGAAGTATCCGACCGCCCTTCGCGTGCTTGACGAGGTTGCTCGCGAGTTCTGTCGCAACGATGGCCACCTCGCCGCACGTCGTCTCGTCGGCGTGGAGGGCCGCGGCCACGCGAACGGCCGCACGGCGGACCTCACCGACCTGACTGATCTCGGCGACGGGGATGCAAGTCTGCATGCGCATCCATCTATTTCCAGCGGGTGATCGTCACCCGTGTGCCACGGCCAGGGACCGAGTCGATCTCGAAATCGCTGACCAATCGCTTCGCACCGGACAGGCCCAATCCCATCCCGGTTCCGGACGTCCAGCCGTCTGTCATGGCCTGCTGGAGATCGGGGATGCCCGGGCCCTCGTCGATGAAATGCAGGCGAAGCCCGTTTCGGCCAGTGGCGTCAACCAGCACTTCCCACCGGAGCACGCCGCCGAGGCCGTAGATGACGGCGTTGCGGGCGAGCTCGCTCGTGGCGGTGACCACCTTGGTTTGATCCACGATGCCGAACCCGACGTCTTGCGTCAGCCGGCGCACCGCCTGCCGCGCCAGCACGATGTCCTGCTCGTGACGGAGCGGGAGGACGTCAGTCTTGGTGATCGTCATCGAGTGAACGAGTGTGCGCGCCTGGGTTTCGAAGCACACGCATGCCGCGCTCGACGTCGAGCGCCGTGTCCACGCCCGCGAGGCTGAGACCGAGCTCCACGAGCGTGATCGCGACCGCCGGACGCATGCCCACGACGACCGTCCGCGCGTCCATGATGCGTGACATCCTGGAGATGTTGGCGATCATCCGGCCGATGAACGAATCGACCATGTCGAGCGCCGAGATGTCGATGAGGACCCCTGTGGCACCGGTCTGCTGAATCCGTGTGGTCAGGTCGTCCTGCAGCGCCATGGCGAGGCGGTCGTGCATATCGACCTGAATCGTCACGAGCAGGACGTCGCCCATCCGGAGAATGGGGATGCGTTCCACGCGTAACGCCTACGCGTCCTTCGCGACGACCTTCAGGCCGCGACGGTCAAGCGCGACGTTCAGCGCATCCGCCAGCGTGGCCTTGGTCGTGACCCCGCGCAGCTCGACGCCGAGATGCACGATGGTCTGCGCGATTTGGGGGCGGATGCCGCTGATGATGCAGTCGGCGCCCATGAGGCGAATGGCGGTGACCGTCTTGAGAAGGTGCTGCGCCACCAGAGTATCGACCGTCGGGACGCCGGTGATGTCTATGATGGCCACTTCCGCGCCGGTTTCCACAATCCGCCCGAGCAGCGATTCCATCACGACCTGCGTGCGCGAGCTGTCCAGCGTGCCGATCATCGGCAGCGCCAGGACGCCGTCCCACAACTTGACCACCGGCGTGGAGAGCTCGAGCAGTTCTTCCTGCTGTCGTCGGATCACCGCCTCGCGGCTCCGCTGGTAGGCGGTCACCGTGTGGATGCCAAGTTGATCGACCAGTGCGTTCGCTTCCCACGTGGCCTCCGCCAGTTCCAGAGGCGTGTGTGCCAGCGCACGACGAACGCTCTCGAAGAGCGGCTTCTTGAGCGCAAACACGAAGGTGGCCGTCTCTTCCGAGGTGAATCCTTGGACCGCGCGAGCCGTGGAAACTTCCTCGAGCAGCTGCCGGACCGGCGCCCAGGCGGCGCTCGCTGGCGTCAGACCGTCGAGACTGGCTTCAGAGATGAGCCGTAGTAGCTCCGCGGTCTGGGTCTCGAGTTCCTGGCTGCCGATCCGTCCATCCTGTCCACTCGACTGGAGTTCTTGCTGCCACGCCTCCGCGAGGTCCTGCTGGTGATTCCTGATGACCTCGGCAACCTTGGACTGTATCGGCATCGGTGCTGGGCTCCTCGTCCCGTCTCACCGCGGGCTGCGAGCAAACACCATACCGACGGTCGGGCCGCCGGCCCGGCAATAAAAGCCACAAAGTGTAGACCGTTTGGGATAGAAACGCACCC
>JBEQUD010000328.1:0-3420 GCA_040349235.1 Acidobacteriota bacterium | reverse complement strand
CGCCTCGACGGACGCTGGAGGAGGAGACCCGGGATCGCGATCTGGGTTTCGGCTCGGTTGTCAGCCGGGAGAACCGGGGACGCCTGCTCAACCGGGATGGGTCGTTCAACGTGCTGCGCTCGGGCATGGGGCGGTTCGACACGGTGGCACCCTACCAACTCTTGCGAATCTCCTGGCTGCAGTTTCTCGGGATCGTGGCGCTGCTCTACGTCGTGTTGAATCTGATCTTTGCGGAGCTCTATTGGCTCGCGGGGCCAGAGGCGCTGCTCGGCCCCGGCGCGGGCATGCTCGGCGGCCGATTCAGTCAGGCCTTCTTCTTCAGCATCCAGACATTTGCGACGATCGGCTACGGACAGATCGGCCCCAACGGCCTCGCCGCGAACCTGCTGGTCACCATCGAAGCGCTCGTCGGCCTCATGTATCAGGCGCTGGCGACCGGGCTGCTCTTTGCGCGCTTCGTCCGCCCCCGCGCGGCCATCCTGTTCAGCCGCAACGCCGTCGTCGCCCCCTACGGCGACGGGCAGGCCCTGCAGTTCCGCATCGCCAACCGCCACCGCAACGAAATCATCGAGCTCGAGGCACAAGTGATCTTCAGCGCGATGGAACCGGACGGGCGAGGTGGGACGGTCCGCCGCTACGCCCCGCTGGCCCTCGAACGGAACAAGGTGACGTTCTTCCCGCTGTCCTGGACCATCGTCCACCCGATCGATGCGCGGAGCCCGCTGGCCGGCAAGACGAGAGGCGAACTGGAACAGACCGAGGCGGAAATCCTCATCCTGCTCTCGGGCATCGACGAAACCTACGAGCAGACGGTCCACGCGCGCTCGTCCTATCGTGTGGACGAAATCGTCTGGAACGCCCGCTTCCGTTCGATGTTCGTCCCGACAGCGGGCCGCGCCGGCGTCTCGGTGGATGTCAGGACGCTCCACGAGATCGACCACCTGTACCAGAGCTAGCGGGCGGGCCCCACTGGTCGCGCGGACAGCACGCTGGCGAGCCCGATCCGCCCCAGGTCGGGCACGCTGCCGTCGATGCGCACGCACCGGCCACTGAACCGAGGCCCTTCGCACAGCTCCCAGGCCCCGTCGAGGACCTGCGCGCTCCGCGCGCGGCTGCCGAACTCGCCGAGGGCCGGCGCCGGCTCGGTCACGTTCTGCAGGCGGCCGCGATACCCTGGCCGGTCGAACAGCACCATCTCGCCGCCGAACGCCGGCGGCACGAATCCGCCACGGTCACGGTCACGGTCCCAATCCCCACGGCCTCCGGGCCCACGCACGCGGCGCAGGGACGAGATCGTGTCATTCCACCCGCGGTCCCGCAGGTCCCGCTCGTCGCCCGAGAACACGATGCAGCGGCCGCGGTACTCCGCGTCCTCGCAGGCCTCCCAGAATTCTCCGCGGGCCACGCGCAGGCTGCTGATGCGGTCGTTCATCCGGTAGTCGCGCAGGTCGGGGACGTCCGTCCGGAACATCGTCGCCTGTCCCTCGAAGTTGACGTTGTCATAGACCGCGATACCGACGCGGTCGTTGTCCCTGAACTGGCCACCCCCCTGCGCCGAGGCCATCGTGGCGGCGGCCACCAAGAGCCCGAACCCGAGAACCACCGTACGCGTGCGCGACACCGTCTGCAGCATGGTTTCTCCCTAGGCCAGGACCGACGTGCAGTGCGCGCACCGGCGCGCAGCGATGGGCACATCGCTCAGGCACTCGGCGCATTTCTTTGTGGTCGGGTCTGGCGCCACCTCGCCGCGGCTCATACGCGCCAGCAGCGTGTTCACCGGCAGGACGACGAAGAAGTACACAGCCGTGCTGACGAGCAGGAACGACACCAGGTTATTGACGAAATCGCCGATGAGGAACTTGCTGCCGCGGACCGTGAACGCAATCGCGGAAAAGTCCGGCGTACCGACGAGCGCGGCGATGAACGGCGTCAGCAAATCCTTCACCAGCGCCGCCACCACGTTGCCGAACGCGGCACCGACGACGACGGCGACAGCCAGGTCCGTCACGTTCCCACGAAGAATAAACTGTTTGAATCCGTGCATACGCGCCTCCCAACACGACCATACCATGCCTCGGCCCGGCACCGTGGTGAGCGCCCCACCTACGGTTTTCGTACCGCGTGCGGACGACTTTTGTGATCGCCCGCGCGCCCCTGTAGGTGCCCCGCGGCCCGCGCGTGACGGCCAACCTCCAGTATTGCCAGCACTTAAGCAGAAGTGTCGGATTGGCGTCCGTGTTGCTAAGGACTGGCACGTGACCTCGGTACCGCCGGGCGGCAGGACCGCGCCCCCTTACGCCATCGGCGCCGTCGTCGGGGCGGCCGGGGCGTTGCTCCTGGCGCACCCGTTCGGCTGGACACCGTCGGTGGCCGCGACCGCCCTGGCCCTCGCGGGCCTGTGGTACTACTCCCGCGGCGCGGAAGGCCAGACCCGTGCGGCGTCCGTCGCGACCTCAACCGACTGGCATCTCGCCACGATCGAAGCGCTCGCGTGCGCGATTGACGCCAAGTACCACCCCGCGCAGCCGCACACGCGCCGGGTGCAGGTGTACGCAGCGGGACTGGCGCGCGCCGCGGGCCTTGGCCCCGACGAACTGCAAGGCGTACGCACCGCGGCGCTCCTGCACGACATCGGCGAGCTTGCGGTGCCCGAGCACATCCTGTCCAAGTCGGGTCCGCTGACGCGCGAAGAATTCCAGAAAATCCGGATCCACCCGCGGGTCAGCGCCGAGATCATTGCCTCGGTCCGCTTTCCATACCCCGTTGCCCCGCTTATCCTGAGCCATCACGAGCGCTGGGACGGGACGGGCTACCCCCAGCGCCTGACGGGCGCGCAGATCCCCCTGGGGGCACGCATCCTCACCGTCGTCGACTATTTTGACGCGCTCACCACGGAGCGGCCCTATCGCCGCGCATTCGAGTGGAACCGGGCGATTCAGCTCCTGCAGGAGGAGGCGGGCAAGGCGCTCGACCCGGTGCTCGTCGGCACGTTCGTGGACATTCTGCCCGCATTGGTTGCCGAGTACGAGGCTGCCGCACGGCGCGACCGCGAGCCGACGCCGGGCAGGCGCCGCGGCAGCGGCGACGCCTTCAAGCACATCGCGCTGGCCAACCGCGAAATCCACGTGCTCTACGAGATCGCGCAGACCATGGGCACGAGCCTCGGCATCGCGGACACGATGGCGCTCATCTCATCGAAGCTCTCGAAGATCATTCCGTGGTCGGGGTGCGCGCTGTTCCTCTACGACGCCGCCACCGACCAACTGCGGTGCCGCTTCGCCGACGGCCTCGATGCCCCCCGCCTGGTGGGCCTGACGGTCGCGGCGGGGCTGCACACCGCCGGGGGTGATGTGCCCCGGGGCCGGACGATACTCAATGGCGACCCGCGCGCGACGTTCACGGCCTCGGGTGTGTCCGCAC
>JBEQUD010000325.1:0-3761 GCA_040349235.1 Acidobacteriota bacterium | reverse complement strand
CCTCACCACCGGCTATCCCGAGTTCGACCACGTGCTCATGAAGAAGCTCGGCTGGTGGAGCGAGCTCACGCCCGAGGAGCAGAAGGCGGCCGAGGGCAAGAACTGGAAGACCGACCTGTCGGGCGGCATCCAGCGCGTGACGATGAAGCACGGCGTGCATCCGTGGGGCAACGCCAAGGCGCGCGCGATCGTCTGGAACTTCCCCGACGGCATCCCGCAGCACCGCGAGCCGCTGTACTCGCCGCGGCCCGACCTCATCGACAAGTATCCGACGCACGACGACAAGAAGGTGTTCTGGCGGCTGCCGACGCTCTTCAAGACGGTGCAGCAGCGCAACCACGACATCAGCAAGGAGTTCCCGCTGGTCCTCACGTCGGGGCGGCTCACCGAGTACGAAGGCGGCGGCGAGGAGACGCGCTCCAACCGCTTCCTCGCCGAGCTGCAGCAGGAGAACTTCGTCGAGATCAACCCGAAGGACGCCAACGATCGCGGCGTCAAGGCCGGCGACTACGTGTGGGTGAAGACGCCCACCGGCGCGCAGCTCAAGGTGCGCGCGCTGGTCACGCAGCGCGTCGGGCCGGGCACCACGTTCGTGCCGTTCCACTTCTCGGGCTGGTGGCAGGGCAAGGACATGCTCGAGTTCTATCCGGAGGGCGCGCATCCCATCGTGCGCGGCGAGGCCGTCAACACGGCGACGACCTACGGCTACGACGCCGTGACGATGATGCAGGAAACCAAGACCACGCTGTGCCAGGTGCAGAAGGTTTGACTGGGTCTATAACCGAGGGACCGACGGAGATCACGACACCATGGCGCGAATGAAATTCCTCTGCGATGCCGAGCGCTGCATCGAATGCAACGGCTGCGTCACGGCGTGCAAGCAGGAGCACGAGATCCCGTGGGGCGTCAACCGGCGCCGCGTGGTGACGATGAACGACGGCGTCCCCGGCGAGCGCTCGATCTCGGTGGCGTGCATGCACTGCTCCGACGCGCCGTGCATGGCGGTCTGCCCGGTCGACTGCTTCTACAAGACCGACCAGGGCGTCGTGCTTCACGACAAGGACATGTGCATCGGCTGCGGCTACTGCTTCTACGCGTGCCCGTTCGGCGCGCCGCAGTTCCCGCAGCTCGGCGCCTTCGGCGTGCGCGGCAAGATGGACAAGTGCACGTTCTGCGCGGGCGGCCCCGAGCCCGACGGCTCCGCCGCGGAGTTCGAGAAGTACGGCCGCAACCGCCTGTCCGAAGGCAAGCTGCCCGTATGTGCGGAGATGTGCTCGACGAAGGCGCTGCTCGCCGGCGACGGCGACGTCCTCGCCGACATCTATCGCGATCGCGTGCTTCGCCGCGGCAAGGGCGCCGAGGTCTGGGGTTGGGCAACGGCGTACAAGGCGCCTGCCGGCAACGGTGCCCCGCCGCCCGCGGGCGGCGCACCGACGACTTCCGCGGCGCCTGCGGCACCGCAAGGAGGCAAGTCATGACGCGCCGCCGCCTCGAGTCGATCGTCGTGCCCCTGGCCGCGGCGCTGTCCGCCTTGATGCTCGCGGGCTGCGGCGAGCGCCCGCAGGTCGTCGAATACAAGCAGGGCACCTATTCGGGCAAGCCCGATACGCCCCCCTGGTCGAACGCGCCCTTCAACGGCAACGAGCAGGAATGGACGAACGCGCTCCGCCAGCGCGCGCAGAACCAGAACGAGTACAAGCGGATTGGCGGTTGAGGTGATGACCGTGCGCGACGTCCACGGGTTGAAGCGCGCGATGCGCATGGCGTGTGCCGCGATGGCAGCCGCGGCGATGGCGCTCTTCGTCGCGATGCCGGCGCTCGCGCAGTCACCGGCGCTGAACGCCGACGATGCGGCATCCGCCAAGGCGCAGCAGCTCCAGCAGGAGACGCAGCCGCTCAACAACCAGCCGGTGTGGTCGGAAGTGCGCTCCGGGCGCCCGCAAACGACGCAGGTGCGCGGTCGCGAGACCGACGTCCTGATCCAGCAGGGCGGACAGACGTGGCGCGCGCTGCGCAACGGCCAGGTCGCCGTCTACGGCGGCTGGGCAATCGTGGTCATCCTGATCGCGATCGCCGCGTTCTACCTGTTGAAGGGACCGCTGCGGCTGCATTCGCCGATGACCGGTCGCAAGATCCGCCGCTTCCTGCCGTTCCAGCAGCTCATCCACTGGCTCACGGCGACCGCGTTCGTGGTGCTCGCGATCACGGGTGTCATCCTCGGGTTCGGCAAGAGCATGCTGCTGCCGATCCTCGGCCACACGCTGTTCGCGTGGCTCGCACAGGTGGCCAAGCCGCTGCACAATTTCATGGGTCCGGTGTTCGCGGTCTGCACGGTGATCATCTTCTTCACGTTCGTGCGACGCAACTTCTGGCGCGCCTACGACATGGTGTGGATCCGCAGGTTCGGCGGTCTCTTCTCCGGACACGACGTGCCGTCGGGCAAGTTCAACGCCGGCGAGAAGCTGTGGTTCTGGGGCGGCGTGCTGTTCCTCGGCGTCGTCGTCAGCGCCTCGGGGTTCGTGCTCGATTTCCCCAACTTCGACCAGACGCGCCAGACGATGCAATGGGCGAACATCATCCATCTCGCCGGCGCCTGCATGTTCATCATGGCCGGCCTCGGGCACATCTACATGGGCACGATCGGCATGGTCGGCGCGTATGCGGCGATGAAGAGCGGCTACGTCGACGAGACCTGGGCACGCGAGCATCACCTCTACTGGTACGAGGACGTCAAGGCGGGCCGCGCCGATGCCGACGTGCCGTCGCCGTCCAACGAGCCCGCGGCGAAGCCGCGCCCGGCCTGAGCGCGGGATCACGCGCGCAGCGAGGAAACTGACCGATGACCGCATTGCGCCCGCTCGCCGTTGTCGCGATCGCCGCCCTGTGCAGCGCCGCCTACGCCAAGCTGCCGCCCGCGCCGCCGCTGACCGACGCGCAGAAGCAGGAAGCGGCCGCCAAGAAGGCCGCGACCGACGCCAAGGACAAGGCCGAGCTCGCGCAGGCGCAGGATCGCGTCGCGCAGATCTACATCGCGCAGCAGAAGGCCAAGGGCGTGGTCGTCACGCCGCAGCTGCCGGCGGGCGGCGCGGCCGAGTCGGCCAAGCCGCCGTCCTCGCGCGCCGAGCCCGAGAAGGCGATGGCGCACTCACCGGCGAAGAAGAAGTAGCACGCCGCGTCACGGGGAGGCCGCCGGCGCGCCGCGCCGAGCCGGCACGCGCGATCGCGCTGCTATAATCCGCGGTCCGGAGAGTTGGCCGAGTGGTCGAAGGCGCCTGACTCGAAATCAGGTATACGGCAACGTATCGGGGGTTCGAATCCCTCACTCTCCGCCATTCAAGTCAGTGCGCTATCTCCCGCGGTCGAGACGGGAGCTACGGATTGCAGAACACCGCGTTGCCAGCAAGCGAGCAACGCTCACCGGCCATCGGGTTGATCACGCCATGCTTGCCTGACCTTGGCCAGCGTTCACCGTCTACATTGACGGTCGACGGGTGACGCCTCAGCGGCGCTGGGGGATGGCAGGTCAGGTCTTCGCTTGGAACATCAGTGGGCGAACTGGGGCCCGCGATCCGGCGGGGATATTGACTGTTGCGATGGCGGAGGTGCTGCCGATGGCGACTCATTGCGGCACACACATTCCCACCCCCAGCGGGCCGTAGCCTTCAGGAATCCATGGAGGCGTCATCAGAGCGCGGGTATCCAGATCCGTTACGTACCGATGATTCACATTCGGTCCGCCGTTGTAGAGGCGATAAAGTGGC
>JBEQUD010000306.1:0-5142 GCA_040349235.1 Acidobacteriota bacterium | reverse complement strand
CGGGTGCGGCGTCCTGCTCGCACAGTTGGCTGACGGCCGCTCCGAGCGGCGCCTCCACGCGGCCTTCGCCGCCGTCGGTCTGGTATTGGTCGGCGTGGGTTTCTACACGTCGTATCTGCCGTCCCTCTACCGGCAGTCATCATTCTGGTCGAGCTCGCCCACGTGGTTTGCCATCAGGGCTGGCATCATCATGACGGCCGTTTCAGGGATCTACGCTGCCGAACGGCTGGTCGGGGCCCTCGGTTGGGCCTGCCGTCCGCTCGAGCGCCTGGGACGGCATTCGCTGTTCATCTACTGGATTCACATCGATCTGGTGTACGGCTATGTCAGCTGGGGATGGCGCGCCCGCCTGCCGCTCGGCGGCACGGTCGCGGCGTCGGTCGTCTTCAGCGTCCTGATGTACGGTGCGGCCGTGGCAAAAGAACGGTTCTTCGAAGGGGCCGACCCCGGCCGCCGACGGGCGGCGGCGCAAGGGGCGCCACATGTCGATGGGGCAATGGTCACATGACCTAAGATTGCATGGCTCTGCGCCGCGCACCGCAGCCGCGCAAATAGCCGTTGAGATGCGCGGCAACCGCTCTGTACAATTCGCCTCTTCGAGCTGGCCTTGGAACGGGCCCAGAGTCGTGTCGGGACAGAATCTATGATCAACGTTGCCGCGATTCGCATGCAGCAGTTCGGCGTGCAGTTCTACCAGGCCTCGCTCACGGCCAGCGATATCGACAAGCTCGTGCGGTTCGAGGTGCTGAGCTACGCGGATGGCGCCCAGCCAGGTGTGCGCGGCGGCAAGCAGAAAGCCGTGCCCGGCGCGCCTGTGTCGAAGGTGAACTGGGACTTCCTCGAGCGACGCATCGCCGCCAACGACAAGGCCTACCAGCGGCAGATCATCCGCCGCAAGATCGACGAGCTCGTCCAGTACTACGAACAGTGCCGCCAGGCCAGGGACCTGCCGTCGATTCCCGGCGCGGTCATCATTTCCTGCGACGAGAAGCTGGCCTTCCAGCCGGCGGCTGACGATGCGCGGGTCGGCATCCTCAAGGTGCCCGAGCGCGAGGGCATTCTCCGCGCGATCGACGGCCAGCACCGCCTGCTCGCGCTGCACGCGGACATCGACCGCTTCCAGGGCGAGGACTTCACGGTGCCGGCGATTATCTTCGACCGGCTGCCCGAAGATCACGTCGTGCAGATGTTCGTCACCATCAACGCCAAGCACACGCGGCTGAACGCATCGCACCTGGTCAGTCTCTCCGGCCGGCAGCTCTATCGGGACGAGAACCTGGCCACCGCCCACGACGTCGTGCGGGCGCTGAACGACCGCGAGGATTCGCCGCTCTACGACGAGATCAAGCTGCTCGGTGTCGGCCGCGGTCGCGTGGCGCAGGCGCCGCTCGCGCAGGAACTGAAGAAGCTCTTTGCCGCCGACGCCTTCGGCCACCGTCCCGGCGCCGATTTGCACGAGGATGCGCGGAAGTTCTTCGTCAACTACTTCAAGCAGATCGCCGTCGTCTTCGGCGCGGCATGGAACGGCCGGAAATACAGCATCCGGTCCGCGTCCGCGCTGCGCGCGTTCATCCGCGTTGCACCGGATGTCCTCCGTCGTCTCGATCAGGAACACGCGGACCGCACCGACTTCCGTGCCATCGGGCGCGCCATCGCGCCGTGGGGCCGCCGCATCGGCGACCTGCGGTTCGAAACCGACGGCGCGTGGAAGCGCGGCGGCACGACGGTCGAATCCCTGAGCAAGGAGCTCCGCCTCGCGCTGCAGTACCCGGAAGGCGCGGCCGTCTGACCCGCGTCCAAGGTAGAATGCAGAATTGACATGGGCACGATTCTCGTCACCGGCGGGGCCGGGTTCATCGGCTCCAATCTCGTCCATCACCTGCTCGCCCACACGCGGGACCAGCTCGTCGTCATCGACAAGCTGACGTATGCCGGCAGCCTGCGGAACCTCGACGCCTCGCTGCACGACACGCGTCTGACGTTCGTCGAGGCAGACATCGCGGATGCCGCCGCCATGGGGCAGGTATTCGCCGCGCACGCGCCCGTCGCCGTCGTCAACCTGGCGGCGGAGACCCACGTCGATAGGTCCATCGACGCGCCGCGCACGTTCATCGACACGAACATCGTCGGCACCTTCGTGCTGCTCGAGGCCGCGCGCGCACATCTGGCTGCCGCAGACGACGCGGCACGGCGGGCGTTCCGGTTTCTGCACGTCTCGACGGACGAGGTCTACGGGTCGCTCGGGGCGACCGGCATGTTCAGCGAACAGACCCCGTACGCGCCGAATTCGCCGTACGCTGCCAGCAAGGCCGCGGCCGATCATCTGGTGCGGTCCTATTTCCACACCTACGGCCTGCCCGTCCTGATTACCAACTGTTCCAACAACTACGGCCCGTTTCAGTTTCCGGAGAAGCTCATCCCCCTGATGATCCTCAACGCGCTCGACGGCCGGCCGCTTCCCATCTATGGGGACGGCGGCAACGTCCGCGACTGGTTGCACGTCGACGATCATTGCGCGGGCATCCTGCTGGTGCTCCGGACGGGGCGGGCCGGCGAGAAGTACAACATCGGCGGCGGCAGCGAGCGCACGAACATGCAGATCGTCGAGCGGATCTGCGATCTGGTGGACGAACTGCACCCAGGTGGTGAGACCGCCCATCGGTTGAAGACCTTCGTGGCCGATCGGCCGTGGCACGATCGGCGATACGCGATCGATGCCTCGCGGATTCGCGGCGAGCTGGGCTGGTCGCCCGCCCACACTTTCGAGGACGGTTTGCGGGAGACCGTGGCCTGGTACATCGACCACCGCGACTGGTGCGCGGCCGTCCAGACCGGCCGCTACGATCGCCAGCGCCTGGGGCTCGGGGTCTCATGATGCGCAGCACCATGCCGGTGCCACCCCCGCGGCGCGGAGGCGGCCGATGCTGAAGGGCATCATCCTCGCCGGCGGGTCCGGCTCGCGCCTCCATCCCCTGACGCGGGCGGCCAGCAAGCAGCTGCTGCCGATCTACAACAAGCCGATGGTGTACTACCCGCTATCGACGCTGATGCTGGCGGGCATCCGCTCCGTGCTGGTCATCACCACCCCGCACGAGCAGGAGGGCTTCAGGCGGTTGCTCGGGGACGGCGCCGACCTCGGCCTCCAGATCGAGTACGCCGCGCAGCCAAGCCCCGACGGCCTGGCCCAGGCGTTCATCATCGGCCGCGAGTTCGTCGGCGACGGGCGCGTCGTCCTGGCCCTCGGCGACAACATCTTCTACGGCGCGCATTTCTCCGATTACCTGCGCGCGGCGGCCGCGCGTGTCGATGGGGCCACCGTCTTCGGGTACCAGGTGCGCGACCCGGAGCGCTACGGGGTCGTCGAGTTCGACGCCGCCGGACGCGCCATCACGCTCGAGGAGAAGCCGGCCAAGCCGAAGTCGCAATACGCGGTGACCGGCTTGTACTTCTACGACAACCAGGTGCTCGACATCGCGGCCGGCCTCAAGCCGTCGCCTCGCGGCGAGCTCGAAATCACGGACGTGAACCGCGTCTACATGGAGCGCGGCCTGCTGCACGTCGAGAAGCTCCCGCGCGGGATTGCGTGGCTCGACACCGGCACGCACGAATCGCTCAATCAGGCCTCGAACTACATCCACGCGATCGAGGAACGGCAGGGCCTGATGGTGGCATGTCTCGAGGAGATCGCGTACCGCATGGGATACATCCAGGCGGCTGATGTGGCGCGGCTCGGCCGGGCGATGGCCTCGAGCGCCTACGGCCAGTACTTGCTCCAGCTCCTTGAAGAGGCCTGATGCAATTCATTCCGTCGACCCTGCCAGAGGTCATCATCGTCGAGCCGGTCGTCCACCGCGACGATCGGGGGTTCTTCGCGGAAACCTATCAAGCGGAACGCTTCCGCGCCAACGGCATCACCGCCCAGTTCGTCCAGGACAACCATACGCGGTCGGTCGCGCGGACGTTGCGGGGCCTGCACATGCAGGTTCGGCAGCCCCAGGCCAAGCTGGTTCGCGTGATTGCCGGAGAGATCTACGACGTCGCCGTCGATGTGCGCCGCGGCTCGCCGACCTTCGGACATTCCGTCGGCGTCGTCCTGTCTGCCCAGAATTTCCGCCAGTGCTACATTCCCGCCGGCTTTGCCCACGGCTTCTGCGTGCTGAGCGATCTGGCTGAAGTCGAGTACAAGTGCGGCGCGCTCTACGACCCCAGCGACGAGATTGGGATTGCGTGGAACGATCCGACCCTTGCTATTCCATGGCCCGTGACCGATCCGTTGCTCTCCGCGCGCGACCAGCGCCATCCCACCCTGGCCGAGGCCATGGACCGCCTGCCGACGGTTCTGTAAGCGGCACGACAAAGGCGGTAGTGCTCGGCGCGGGCTGCATCAAGAAACCGCGGCACATCGAGAGAAGCGCGTGCGGTACAACGCTTGCGATCTCTGGGGTTGCCTCGTCGGTCTGATTGCGGCGCAAGCCGTAAATGCTGGGGGAGCCAGATCGGTGGAGCAAAGGGGCACTGCACTACTGTAGTGCCCCTTCTCTTTTTTCGTGGTAAACAAGCCTCTAGTCCAGCCATGCGGGTCGATCTCAACGCCGACGTCGGGGAGTCCTTCGGGGTCTACACGCTCGGCGAGGATAGAGCGGTCATGGCCGCCATCACCTCCGCGAACGTGGCCGCGGCCTTCCACGCGGGGGATCCGTCCGTGCTGCGCAGGACGGTGCGTCTGGCGTGTGCGCACGGCGTCGCTATCGGGGCACACCCGGGCTTGCCCGACCTGGTGGGGTTCGGGCGTCGCGTGCTCCAGATTGCTCCGGACGCACTCGAGGATCTGGTGCTCTACCAGATCGCGGCCGTCGCCGGTGTCGCCGCGGCCGAAGGCGCGGCGCTGCGGCACGTGAAAGCGCACGGCGCCCTGTACCACATGACGTCGGAGTCCCCGGCACTTGCGGCGGCGATGGCGCGAGCGATCGCGACGTTCGACCGGTCGCTCGTTGTGTTCGCGCCGCCGCATTCGGCGATGGTCCAGGCGGCTGGGGATGCCGGATTGACGGTCGCGGTGGAGGTATTCGCCGACCGCGCATATGCCCCTGACGGTCGGCTTGTGGACCGGAAAATGGCGGGGGCGGTGATCGACGACACGGA
>JBEQUD010000292.1:0-5221 GCA_040349235.1 Acidobacteriota bacterium | reverse complement strand
AGCGGCAAGAATGCGTTCTACATCGGCGCCGGCGTGGACAAGCCCAATGTCGATGACCTGCTGCCCGGATCGGGACGAGCGAAGAATCTGTTCATCTGGGGAAGCTACTTCCGCAAGCTCACGGATTCGGTGACGCTCGCCGCCGAATGGAGCAACTGGCAGTTCGAAACCGTGACGTTCGTGAGGAACGTACCGAGCTCTGTGAGTTCCCCGAGCAAGGCGAACGTCTTGGCCGTCTCGATGGCCTATCAGTTCTAGAGACCCTCTGACGATCCAGCGTGCGCCGCTCAACTCTCCTCATACCTCGAGGCGCGGTGGGCGAGAGAGCGGCGCACGTTTCAAGCGGAGATGCCGACGGTTCGCCGCCCTCGCTCAGCCGCGTCGGTCGAGCACGGATGGCTCGAGCGCTTCTTCACCACCGGAAACAAGCAGAAGTCGATCGCAGGCGTTTCTTGCGGCTAACCGCTTCCCAACCCCCACCGACCAGATGGTTGTAAGCGGCACTTCGCGCGGATGTTGGCACGGCTACTCCGACCAACTTCCATCGGTGGTTGGCTGCACGCGTGCCCGTCTGCGGGCACGCCTCACACAGGCGCAGCAGCAGCTGCCCAGGGAATGGTTGTTGAAGGACCAGCGTCGTGTGCGAGTGGCATGCGCGAGATATTCCCACGGTAATGGACGTGTCCAGGCCGTGGCCGCTTGACCGCCGGCCCATCATCCTCCACAATGGAGGCATTTTGGAGGATATGCTATTGGCTACGCTGAACGTCAAGAACCTGCCGGATGCGCTCTATCGGAAGCTGCAGGCGCGCGCGAAGCGAGACCGGCGCTCGGTGGCCCAGGAGGTCGCGCACATCCTCAGTGAGGCGCTCGATGCCGCGAAACCCCTCTCCATCCTCGAACTCCAGGGTCTCGGTAAGGAACACTGGCTCGGGGTGGACGCAGGGGCGCACGTCGAGGACGAGCGCGCGGCGTGGGACTGATCGCCGACCTGGGCCGGGGGCCCGTCGCGGTGGACACAGCGGTCTTCATTTACCTCATCGAAGAAGACCCGCGGTTCCTGCCGCACATCCTGCCGCTCTTCAGGGCGGCCGACCAGGGCCGACGGACACTCGTCACGTCAGCGTTGGCGCTGCTCGAAGTGCTCGTCGTGCCGTATCGAGCAGGCAACCGTTCTCTGGCGGAACGCTACGAACACCTGCTGACGCGGAGCCGCGGCATTCGAATGGTCGAACTCACGCGCGATCAACTTCGGGCAGCGGCGCAGCTTCGCGCCGCCACCGGCGTCAAAACACCTGACGCGCTGCACCTGGTCTCGGCGCTCGGAGCCGGCTGCGCGACCTTCGTCACCAATGACCGGCGCCTGCCGTCAATCCCAGGCCTGCGGGTGATTCAACTCTCCTCGTATCTCGAGGCGCGATAGGCGACAGAGCGGCGCACGTTTCACGCGGAGATGACGACAGTTCGCCGCTCTCGCTCAGCCGCGTAGGTCAAGCACGCGCGGACGTCGTCGTGATCGCCGCCGGAACTCGGCCGCAGAACTTGTCGAGTGGCCGCTCAACGCGAGCCCGTTCCAGTTCGGGAATTGGCATCCTTAGCTCGTCGCCCGTACGTGCTGTCAACTGTTCGAGCTAAGCGGGCACCAGCGACAGGACGCGAGCGCCCGGCGAAAGTTGTACTGCGTACCGCCGGCATCCTGCCGTTGGCGCTCCGCGGCCGTTCGAGTGTGCCGGCTCACTCTGCGTACACGAAGTCAGGCCGAAGCGATTCCTCGCGTTGACTTCGCGCGGCGTGATCCGTGACGCATCGGATCAGCTGAAGGGGTGCATGCCATGCATGGCTGTCGATCGAAACCGCACCTAGTCAACGCGGCAATCGACAGCGTATGAGCGAGAGGCGTGACTTCCCGGCACGCGAGACGCCGGGGCCCCAGCGCCTCGCTGGGGTGGTTGCCGCGGACGGCCGTCACGACCGCTGCCCGTCTGCGGGCACACGCCACACGCGTAGCCGTCACCCAGCCGCAGCGTCGAGAACGATGTCTACCGTCCCTTACTCGCGGGCACCGCCGTGCCGCTAACCAGGCACGTCAGCGTGGGCGCGACCGGTTCGCTCCCGGATTTCCACCCGCAACAGTAGCGCACGCACATGGGCGGGGCCACGTATTTGTCCTTCAACGCCTTCCGGTATTCCGGCAGCTGCTTCTCGGCACCGCCCATCACTGCGTCGAACGGAATGTTGTACCGCCCGGCCATCTCGTTGAGGAAGGGGTTCTCGCCGGGCAGGTAGCTGGGCACCGTGCCTTCGCCCTGAAGGCTCGCGAGCTCCGCTTCAGGCACGCAGGGGTTCGGGACAATCGGCACATTGATGGTCGGCGCGATGACCCAGTTGCGGCTGACGACCTGCGGACGCGCGAGGTAGACCGGATCCTCGATGATGCCGAAGATCGTCAGCGTGTCGTCGTGCCGCGTGATGTACATCGTGATGGTGGCCTTGTCGCTCGTCGGCGCGCCATTGCGCCGCAGCCACCCGTTCTTGAAGTGCGTCGTGCGGGCGACGAGCGTCGTCCCCTGCCAACGGCCCGTCGTGAACCCGCCGAACGTATGGAGGGCATTCGCCGGCGGCTCGGGGCGGCCGTCCATCCAAATCTTGGTGGCGGCCCGATCGCCCATGGCGCTGATGTTCCAGGCCACGATCTGCCCGGTGACCATGTCCGTGTCCGACCACATGTGGATGCCGAAGGGCCCGGTCACGACGTAGTAGGGCGCATAGAGGATGCACTCCCGCTCGGGCAGCGAGAGCGAGCTCGTCGAATACCGCAGGGCGCGGGCCTTTCCGTCTTCGTTGAGCGGCAGGCCCGTGAAATCGACCGCGTCGGGGCCGGGCGCCCGGTCCTGCCAGTCCTCGTGCTGCCGGTACTGCCAGCTGCCGCTCAGATCGATCTGCGCGAACGCGGGCACTGACGTGACGAGCGCGGCGAACAGCAACACTGCAGTTTTCTTCATCATGGGGGTCACCACTTCGCCGAGCACGGCGTCGGATCCCACTTCGAGCCGTCGGGTTCTTTCTGGAAGTGCGCGCTGGTCAGGAACGGCTCCTGCAGGTTCTTGGCATCGTCAACCGAGGACGAGACGACGAGCCACTGCTCGCCGTTCGGCAGCTTGTGCAGGTCCCAGTATTCGGTCAGGACCGTGTCGGCGCTGTAGGGGACGCCGTTCTTGCGCAGGTAGCCAGGCCGCAGGTGCGTCGTAACGGTCTTCAGGTTGCCGAAGGCCGGCGGCGGCCCGGGCTTGGCGCCCTTAGGGAGCGGCAGCCCCACGCGAAGGATCTGCCAGTCCGCAACCGAATAGCCCTGCCAGCTGGCGGCGGTGCCCCGGGGCGCCTCTTTGACGCCGAAGCGCAGGAGCCGCGTCTGCGTGCCGGCGTCGGCCTCGACCTTCAAGGTGTTGTCGTCCTGCCAGCTGATACGCAGCCGACCGGGCACGCGCATCAGCCCCGCCGCGCCGTAGGACTTGCACGCCAGGCCCGCCGCTTCGTCCTTCGCAGGATCCCACGTGTCGGCGGCGCGCTTGCCTTCGATCGACAACGGCACGCTGGCATAGTCCCCTTTGGGGGGCGTCACCATGCGCCAGCGCCAGTCCTCGCTGACAATCGACACCCAATTGCCGACGAGATCCGCAAGCTCGGTCGGTGCCGAGGCCTTGCCTGTCTGCGCCGGGGACGACCCGTCGGTCCCCTGGCCCAGTAGCGGACCTGCGCCAGATGCCAGCATGGCCAGGGCCACGACGCACGCACTGCGCTTCATGATTTCTTCCCCGTCAAGCCTTTGTAGACGGCCTCCACGAACATGTCAGTCGTCCAGGGACCGGAATCCGAGCCGTACTGGTTCCTGAAGCCCTGCGTCGGATTGGCGGCCTTGATCTGCTCGAGCGTCATCCCCTTGCTGACGAGACGCTGAATCGTGTTGCGAACGACCGTCACCATGTCGCGGTAGTCCACCACTTCCGCCTGCTCGCAGACGCGGCCGTGCCCCGGCACAACCAACGTGCCGCCCGCATTCCACGGCAGCGGCACAGAAGAGACGACGAGATCGATCAGGCCATTCAAGGCGTCGATCTCGCCCTGGATGGTGCCGCCGTGCTCGATGTCGATGACGGGGAATCTGGTGGGATCGAACACATCGCCCGTCACGACGACGTCGGAGCGCCGAAAGAAGACGATGGTGTCGCTGTCGCTGTGCGCCGCCAGCTGGCGCATGACGATGATGGGCTCCTCGTTCAGGTACAGCGCCTTCTGTTTCCGGGAAAAACTCTCCGTCGGCCATGCGGCCACGGGATAACGCGATTTCCCGTCCACGAGCTCGCTCATCCTGTTCACGACATCCTCGACGCCGATGATCGGCGCCGCGCCCATCGTGAGGATCCCGCTGCCGAGCGCGTGGCCGGCCTTCGAGAACTTCTCGTTGCCCGACACGTGATCTGGGTCAGCCCCGGTGTTGATAATCCAGCGAATGGGCTTGTCGGTCAGCTTCTTGATGGCCGCGAGCGCGCTGTCGGCCATCTCCGCGGTGCCCGAGTCCACGACGACCGCGCCTTCGCGTCCGAACTGCACGGCGATGTTGGCCCCGGCGCCGGAAATCATGTAGAAGTTCGGCTGGAGCTGGATAACCTCGAGTGCGCTGGCGGCCGGCGGCTTCTGCGCCGCAACCACCGCGCCGGCCACCACCGAGCCGGCCAACCCGCAGGCCAATAGCAATGTTTTCATGTGCTCACCGGGCCATGCCTCCGGTCCATGCGACCGCAGGCGGCGCCGTAGTATACCGCCACCGCCCGCCGGCCTGCCGCGGCGGCGGCTCCCGACAGGCGGTTGTCCGGGGCGGCGAAAACCTCCAGGATGTCCCCTTGAAAGAAGCGTATGATGTGGGCGACCATCGTGGAATGGGCTATTTCCAGACGAGGATCGAGATGAAGAACCAGAGTTCACGGAACTGGCTGACGTTTGTCCTGGGCGGCATCATCTTCGCCGGCGCGCTGGCGCTCGGAGTGGCACGCCCGCAAGCGGGTGGCCGGCCGCAGACAGCGGCCCAGGCCGACGCCGCGAAGGTGGCCATCGACCCCGACGACATCGGCGGCGTGGTGGCGAGCGCCGCGGGGCCCGAAGCCGGCGTCTGGGTGATTGCGGACACGAAGGACCTGGGCACCCAGTTCCGCAAGATCGTGGTCAC
>JBEQUD010000280.1:0-2654 GCA_040349235.1 Acidobacteriota bacterium | reverse complement strand
GCGCATCGACGCCCACCGTCTGCGGGGCGGGTTCCTCGGCGAACGGGATTGGGGCCGTTTGTCGGAGGCGATCGGCACGCTCAGCGAGGCTAAGATCTTCATCGACGACACGCCGTCGATCGGCGTCCTCGAGATGCGCGCGAAGTGCCGCCGCCTCAAGTCCGAGCACGGGCTGCACCTGGTCATCGTCGATTACATCCAGCTGATGCAGGGGCGCGGGCGCTTCGAGAACCGCACGCTCGAGCTCGGCGCGATCTCCCGTTCGATGAAAGGCCTGGCCAAGGAGCTGAGCGTGCCGATCGTCGCGCTGTCGCAGCTCAGTCGCGCGCCCGAGTCGCGCTCGGACCACCGCCCGCAGCTGTCGGACCTGCGGGAATCCGGCGCCCTCGAGCAGGATGCGGACGTCGTCGGCTTCATCTACCGCGAGGACGCCTACGCCGACAAGAACGCGCCGCCCGCCGACACCCAGGGTGTCGCCGAAATCATCATCGGCAAACAGCGCAACGGTCCGACCGGTGTCGTCAAGCTGGCGTTCATCCGGGAATTCACGCGGTTCGAGAATCTGGCCATGGGCGCCGGCGAGCGGTGAGGATTCGGCCGACCGTCGCGCGGGTCAATCTCGGGGCCATCCAGAACAACTTCCGCCGGCTCGTTTCGCACTTCCGGTCCGAGAAGCCGTCGCGCCCGCCCGGGGTGATCGCGGTCGTCAAGGCGAACGCCTACGGCCACGGCGCCGGGCAGGTGGCCCGCGCCCTCGCAGACGCTGGCGCAGATGTCCTGGCGTGTGCGGACATCGAAGAGGGGGCGGCGCTGCGCGCGGCCGGCGTGTTGGGGCAGATTCTCGTGTTCGGCGCCTTGAGCGTCAGCGACTTGGACGGTCTCTTCGACTGCGGCCTGACGCCCACCATCTCGACGCCCGGGGCTGCCCGGGCCGTGCAGGCCGCCGCGGCGAAGTACCGGCGGCGGCTCACGTATCATCTGAAGATCGACACGGGCATGAACCGCCTCGGTTTCCGCTACGACAACCTGCGGCGGACGCTGCCGGAACTGCTCGCGAGCGAGAACCTCGCGCTCGAGGCGATCTATACGCACTTTGCGACCGCCGACGAGCCGGACTCGCCGTTCCTCGACACGCAGCGGATTCGGTTCGATCGGGCCGTCGCCGAGGTGCAGGGGCTTCTCGCCGCCGCTGGGCGTGCGCGCGCCGTCGCCACGGACGCCGCCCCGGACGCGGCGCCCCGCCCCTACATCCACGCCTGCAACAGCGCCGCGCTGCTGCGGGATTCCCGGGTCTGGCACGACCGCGTGCGGCCCGGCCTGCTGCTGTACGGCATCGTCCCGCCGCCGCTCGCGTCCACGATTGCGCTCGAGCCGGCGATGACGCTGGTCAGCCGTGTTGTCGCCGTCAAAGGGATTCGCTCCGGCGAGGGCGTTGGCTACGGCGGGCGGTATGTCGCGGAGGGGGCCCGGACGATCGCGGTTGTTCCCGCGGGCTACGCGGACGGTCTCGACCTCCGGCTGGCGGGCCGGGGCGCGGTGCTGATCCGCGGCCGCCGCGCACCGGTGGTCGGCGCCGTCTCGATGGACATGCTCGCGGCCGATGTGACCGGGCTCGACGTCTCGCCGGGTGACGAAGTCGTCATCCTCGGGGCCCAGGGCGACGACCGGATCGAGGTCCGCGAAATGGCCGCGACCATCGGCACCATTCCCTGGGAAATCGTCTGTCGGGTCGGCAGCCGCATCGAACGCGTCTACGTGTAAGGTATGGCGAAGCCCGCAAAGACCGTATTCGTCTGCCAGGAGTGCGGCGCGCAGTCCCCCAAGTGGCTCGGGCGCTGCGCGGACTGCGGGGCGTGGAACGCCCTTGTCGAGGAGCGCGCGGCCGACCCGGCCCCGGCCGGCACGCACCGCTACGTGCCGGCCGGGGCCACCGGCAGCAGCGCCCAGCTCTATGCGGATATCCGCCTCGAGCAGCACGCCCGACTGTCAACGTCCATCAACGAGTTCGACCGCGTTCTCGGGGGCGGCGTGGTTCCCGGCTCGCTCATCCTGCTCGGCGGCGAGCCGGGCATCGGCAAGTCCACCTTGCTGCTGCAGGCGGCCGCCAACCTGGCGCGGACGGTCGGCCCCGTGCTCTACAGCTCTGGCGAAGAATCCGAGCATCAGATCAAGTCGCGCGGCGAACGGCTGGCGGTCGGGCAGGCCCCGCTCTATCTGCTGGCCGAAACCTGCCTCGAACGCATCCTGGAGGAAATCGCCCGCATCAAGCCGGCGCTCGTCATCATCGACTCGGTGCAGACCGTGTTCTCGCTCAAGTTCCAGTCGGCACCCGGCAGCATCAGTCAGGTGCGTGAGGCGGCGACCCAGCTCCTGTTCGCGGCGAAGGGCCAGAACGTCCCGACCTTTCTCGTGGGCCACATCACCAAGGACGGCAGCCTGGCCGGGCCGAAGGCGCTCGAGCACGTCGTGGACACGGTGCTGTATTTCGAGGGCGAGCGCCACCACTCCCACCGTGTCGTCCGCGCAGTCAAGAACCGCTTCGGCGCGGCGAGCGAGCTCGGCGTCTTCGAGATGACCGCCTCGGGCCTGAAGCCGGTCCCCAACCCCTCCCGGCTGTTTCTCGCCGAGCGGCCGCTTGCGGCGCCAGGCTCCGC
>JBEQUD010000268.1:0-3448 GCA_040349235.1 Acidobacteriota bacterium | reverse complement strand
TGGAGGGATTGGTTGAAGCGCTGCAGTTGATCGAGCATCGCGTTCAAGCCCGCCCCGATCGTGGCCAGCTCGTCGTGGGCGGTAATCGAGACCCGCGCACGCAAGTCGCCCGCGGCGGTCTGTTCCATGGTGCGCAGGATGGTGCCGAGCGGCTTGCCGAGCAACTGCCGGACCATCAGGTACACGAGGAGGGTCACGAGCACGACGGTGGGGACGACGAACCCGAGTGCAATGCGCAGGCCGTGGGCGCGGGCCTGCAGCAGGCTCTCCAAGCCCACGCTGACGGCCACCCCGAGGTTGTCGCGACGCGGCACCGGCAGCGCGAACATCACCGCCGTGCGGTTCCGATCGCTCGCGGGCGCTTTCGTCAGGACCGCGCGCGCACCGAGGTCCAGGACATCGCTCGGCTCTTCGGTCGATGTGCTGGCGAGCACGCTGGCATGCCCCGCCGCGTCGAGTTGAACCACGGCAATGGCATCGACCACTGGGTCGGCCTCCACGAGGTCGTGCAGCGTGTCTCGGATGTCGAGCGGGTCGAGCGCGGGGCCGTGCGCGGCGAGGTCGCCCGCGGCGGCCTGGGCCGCGAGCCTAGCCGCATCCACGAGCTCGCGCTCGATGTCTCGTTCGAGCGATCGCACTTCCAGGTAGGCGACGCTCGTGACGACGCCAGTCACGATGAGCGCCACGAACAGCGACAGCCTCCCGCCGATGGAAAGGTGCTGAAACCTCTTCGCCACAGTGAGGCGAACGTGCCGGCTCACGGCCGTGGGTCGGGAGGGGTGAAAGGAATGTAAACCACTGTCGTCGAGTTGTTTGTCGGATTGTAGCCCGTCTGTCGAAACGGGCATGCCCTTTGATAAGGGGACGGTATGACGAGACAACTTGCCGTCCTGCTCGTATTCGCGGCGTCCGTCCCCGGCGTGGGGATGTTCGCGCAGGCGCCGACGGGGAGCGAGCGGACTCCCGGTGCCCCCCTGACCCGCTCGGTACCCGCAGCGGACGTGGCGACGGCCCTGCGGATGCGCGGCACGATCGAGAAATACGACGTGCCCACGCGCACGCTGTCGCTGGCGACGGCGAATGGCATCGTGCAGTTCCGCGTCGCCCTGATGGCCCACGTGCGCCAGCACTGGCAGTACATCGACGTGGCCAGGCTGGAGGCGCTCAGCGGCGTCCGCGCGGCCGTCCGGTACACGGAGGCGAACGGCGCCAAGATTGTTGAATCGGTCCACCTATTCGGACCAAGTGAGAGGACAGATCGATGAACGCACGCGTGCTTGGTTGCCCATCCGACGGTTCCCATGGACACGCGTCAGTTTTGCGCGCTGAGGCGGCGTGGCGCCCCGCGCGCCAGAACGCCACAGGACGCGCCGCGACTCCGCCTCGCGTTCACACTTGAATCGTCACGATTCCGTTTTACATCGGTAAGAAACGCGTGACATCGCTCGCCGTCTGGCCGCACGTCGGTCACTGGCCTCCTGGCACCGCTTCTGCACTCTCCCCCGACGTTCAACCACGGATCGTCGCGAGGAACGACGCACAAACCCACTTACCACGCGGCACGTCGAGCGCCCGCGTGCAGGAGATAGAGATGCGAGCATTGATAATGGCAGCGACAGTGACCATGTTGGCAGCGGCGCCGCTCTTCGCACAGGAGGGTGGAGGCTGGGACGCCTCCGGATACGTGACGGGCTCCGGGGGCTTCGCCTCCTCGGTGGGACACACCTCGGGTGACGCGGTCCTCGAGGGCGGCGTGCGGATCGCGCCGCACGTGATGGTGTTCGGGAACATCGGCCGGTTCGGCAACCTGCAGGCCGACCTGCAGCCGACCTTGAACAATGCGACGGCGGCGCTGTCGGCCAACCAGGGCCTCGCGGTGATTGGCAGTGGGAGCGTTCCCGCCTGGTACGGCAGCGGCGGCCTGCGCGTCGAGTTGCCTATCGACAGCCGCGTCATGCCGTACGTCCTGGGTGGCATCGGCCTCGCGCACCTCAACCCCACGCCGCAGCTCGTCTTCTCGAGCGGGGTCATGCCGGATGGATCCGTCCCCGCCCCTGGCACGGATGTGACGGTGGCGCTGACTTCCACTGGAAACTTCACGGCGCCATCCGCGAGCACCGCGTTCATGGTCATGCTGGGCGGCGGCGTCCAGATTCCGGTGGCGCCGCATTGGGTGGTGGATACGGGGTACCGCTACTCGCGGATCGCGGCGGATTCGACGCTCAGCGCGTCACCGCTGAATGCCAACGGCATGACGGTCGGTTTCGGCTATCGCTTCTGACCGATCCACCCGGCTGTGGCGCACGCGCGCCACGGCCGGGAAAACACTGCGACACGGAGGGCACCATGGTTTCGGCTGAAACGCCAGTGATGGAATGGACGGATCGCGTGCGCGCGGAATACCTGGAGATGCCAGACCTCGAGCTCACGAAATGTCAGATGCGACGGTTCTGGCGTCTCGACGCGGGGGTCTGCGACGCGGTCGTCGAGCGACTGCTCGCCGCGGACCTATTCCTTCGCCTCGAGGGGCTTGGGCGGCTCGGCCGGGGTGTTGGCTGGCGGCGCCGCCTGATTGCCCGGCCGTGGACGCGGGACGCGGGGCGCCGGCGGAATCGGCTTGGCGCTGACCAGTGTCGTGAAGGCCTTGACGATGCGATCCTTCTGCGCCGGGTCCACGATGAGATAGCGATGCCGGCCGCTGTCGGAGGGCGAGAACTGGGTCCGTCCGTCGTCGAGCACCTGGATGGTGCCGGGGGCGGATAACTGGAAGTAGCTGTCCTTCTGGTTGCTGGCGTAGAGCGCGGCCGCGACGGCCTGCGCGGGCGCATCGTAGGGCATCGCGCGGTACGCACGGTAGGCCTCGGCGATCGGGTGGGCCGGAGCCCAGGCAAAGTCCGTATCGATGCTGTACCCCGGATAGCGGACCGCCTCGCCCACCTCCGTGCCGACGGCCACGATCGGCGTGGGCCACTCGGCCAGGAGCCGGCGCGCCGCGGCGACATCGGCACGGATACGCGGGTCGGCCGGTCCGCTCGGAAACGCGCCGCCGGCCATGACGAGCACGCCGACCTTTGCGGCAATCGCGTCCCGTCCGCCGTTGAGGGCGAGGGTGCGCACCATGTTGGTCGCGGGGCCCGCCAGCACAGCCACCGCGTCCCCGTCCTGCTGGGTCAGGAGCGCGTTCCGGAAGATGAGCGGCACGTCTGCCGTGTCCATGATGTCGCGGACACCGCGCGCGAACATCGGCTGGCCGTCAGGCTTCTTCATCGCCAGCGGCACGGTCAGCATCGGCGTCTGACCGAGCGCCGTCCCTTCCTCGGCCATGCCGACCGGAAGCACGCCCTTATTGCCGGAGGACTGCGTTGCGGGATCCCCGATGTAGAAGCGCAGCACGGCGTCGCAAAAGGTCGCCGCGTCGAGGCTCG
This sequence comes from Acidobacteriota bacterium, assembly GCA_040349235.1. Taxonomy (GTDB): domain Bacteria; phylum Acidobacteriota; class Vicinamibacteria; order Vicinamibacterales; family CAVVIG01; genus JBEQUD01. The sequence continues at coordinate 23 of JBEQUD010000268.1, read as the reverse complement.
CACTGCTGACGCCAACCGCCAGC
>JBEQUD010000259.1:0-5342 GCA_040349235.1 Acidobacteriota bacterium | reverse complement strand
GAAGGGTCGCCTCGACGCCGCCCGCGGCGAGTCCTGCTGCCTCGGTGCGCAGGCCCTGCAAGCGGGCCTGGCTCGACGCGACTTGCAGCGTGCCGGTCCGCCGATACGAAATCCCGAGGCCACTATCGGCCTCGACATGGGCCACGAACCCGTCGAAGAGCGCCAGGCTGCGCAGGCTGAGCTCGTGCAGCGGGCCGGCATCCCCGGCTTCGATGTGGGGGGCCAGCATGCCCGCCGATGCATGCGTCGCGCCCCGCCCCACCTCGCGCTCCTCGAGGACCGTGACGGACGCGCCGCGCCGGGCGAGCTCGTAGGCGACGGCGCACCCGACGATCCCGCCCCCCACCACGACGATATCCGGCACGGCCGACACGCCTGTGATTGTAACGTCCGGCAACCGGGGGACGTGCACTCGGTCCAGGACACGTTCATGCGAACAGGACACCAGGCAGCGGTCGAGAGATTGGGAGGCTTTCAGAATCAACCGGTTAGGGGAGCAGCGCTGGTAGACTCGTGGGTACGCGACTTGCGTGAGGTGGGATCGCAAGAAGGAGAGCGCAAGATGGTTTCGAACCGAGTTGGTGTCGTGGCGGTGGCGCTCGCGTGCGTGGCCGCGGCGGGCGCGGGCGGCTACTTCGCGGTCAAGCAGAACACAGTCCCGGCGCCTGCGGCCGCGGCCGTGGCGGATGTAACGCCGCGCACGAACCCCGTGGCGCCACAGCCAGCGCCGGGCGTCCAGGCAGTGCCCGGCACCCAAGCAGCGCCGGTTGAAGCCCCGGCGGCCAGCGCACCGCTGGTGACCGCCGCCACGCCGGCGGCCCCACGCGCGCCGCTCGGGCCTCGCCCGGCCCCGCGTCAAGTCGCTCGAGCGAGCGCGCGTCAGGCACCCGACGTACCGGACACGCCCCGCCAGTCTGGGGTGGGGGCACCCCTCCCGCAGGCGGCGCCGCCGCCCGTGCCCGCCCCTGATACGGCGGCAGACCGGGTGGACGAGCACGTCGCGCAGGCACCTCCCGCGCCTGTCGAGCCGCCCCAGAAGACGTTCGAGGAACTTGTCGTGTCGGCGAATTCCGTTATCGGCTTGCAGACGGAGAATCGCCTGTCGAGTGATACCGCGCGCGTCGAGGACCGGGTCGATGCCAAGGTCACCCGAGACGTGCGGGTCGCGGACAAGATCGCGGTGCCGGCCGGGTCGCACGCCGTTGGCTACGTCACGCTGGTCGAGCGGGGCGGCAAGTTCAAGGAACGCGCCCGCATCGGCATCCGGTTCACCAGCCTGGTTCTGGCGGACGGGACCCGGCTGCCCATGAGCACCGAGACGATCTACCGCGAGGGCGACGCGCCGGGCAACGGCAGCGCGGCGAAGATCGGCGGCGGCGTGATTGCCGGCACGATCCTGGGGGCCATCCTCGGCGGCGGGAAGGGTGCGGCGATCGGCGCGACAGCGGGGGCGACCGGCGGCGCGGTCGCGGTTGAAGCCGGCGAGCGCAGTACGGTGACGCTGCCGGCGGGCTCCCCGATGACGGTGCGGCTGCTCTCCCCCGTGGCCGTCACAATCGAGCAGAAGTAGTCAGACGCCACGACTCGGTCCACGTGCGCCCGTCGTCCTCCGTGGCGAGTGCGACGACCCCGTGCTGTGGAAACGGACGCGACGCCTCCGAGGCGTTGGCGAGCAGGCGGAAGAGCCTGGGGAGATGCGGAAAGTGCCCGGCCACGAGCACATCCCGCGGCTCGCCGAGCAGCCGGTCCCGCATCCATTCCGGCGGGTCCTCCGGCTGCAGATCGCGCGTCGCGGAAAACGCCGCAAGCGCGTTGCACGATCGCCAGAACGCTTCCGCCGTCTGCCGGGCGCGCAGCTTGCCGCTGTGCCACACGACCGCAGGCGTGGCGCCGCGCGCGGCGGCTTCTTGCGCCAGCCGGTCCACTTCCTGCCTGCCCCACACCGAGAGCGGTCGGCGTGGATCGACATCCGGACCGACGGCGTCGCCGTGGTGGACGAGAAATACCGTCAGGGGTGGTACGCCTTCTCGCCGGCGGGAATGCGCACGGCCAGACGGTTCTCCGCGAGGGGCAGCGGGCACGTCGTATACGGATTGAACGCGCACGGCGGGTTGTAGGCTTCGTTGAAATCGAGCACGACCGTGCCGTCGTCCGCAAGGTCGGCGTAGAGGAAACGGGCGGTCTCGTAGGTCTCTTTGCCGCTCGTGCCGTCGCGGAAGATGAACCACAAGCGTTTGGGCCTGGTGGTCATCGGGCGGAGGCGCACGGTCCGGCCCCCGACGGCGAACGCCACGACCCCTTCCGTGGTCATCACGTCTTCGTCGCCGAGTTGATTGAGCGTCCGGAGCTCCCGCGGGGCCGCGTCCGCGAGGAATCGCCCGACCACGCGGTAGCGTTCGTCCACCGGAAACCATCGGAAGCCGTGGAACGACCGGGCCGGGTCGCCTTCCGGATCGCGCATACGAATCGTGGGGCGATCGCCGCTCGAGTGCACCCACAGGGCGAGACGGCCGATGGTCAGTTCGTCCGCCTCTCCGTCGTCGTCCGAGTGCAGCTCCACGGGCCCGTTGACGAGCCCGCCCTTCCAACCAACGACCGCCCCCGCGTGGGGTTCGAAGCGAACGCGCGTGCCGTCGAGGACGAATTGGCCGACCGCGGCCGGCGCCACTGACGGCAGCACCATATCGTTCGATGGGGCACTGCCCGCGCTGTTGATGCCGGGCTTGAGCGGGAAGAGCCCCGCCAGCGGCACGTATTCCCGGCGGTAACTCGCTTCGTGCCTGGCACGCCAGTCCTGCACTTCCGCCCGATACGCAGCGCCCAACCCCGCGCGAGTCTCTGCCGCCATCATCCCGACGGTCGCCATCATCACGACCAGCGCGACGCGCGTGCACCAGCGCCGCACTGCTCGCGCACGTGTACGTGCACCTGCACCGAGCCCGGCTTCGTCGGACACCTCTGTCGCCGGGGCGCGGCGCACTAACATGTGACCGATGGTATTCCCAGGCCCAGGCGTGGTCAACGATGTCGCCGACCGGGGCGCACGGAGCGCCCGAGGATGGCTGTTGGTGCTCTGCCTGCTCCTGCTCGTCGGCCAGCCTCTCAGCCTCGCGTTCGGTCTGTCGGCGGCCATCGGCGCGCTGCCGATTCGTGGTCTGCCGCTGGCGGGCGTCATCGTCGCGCGCCTGCTCGTGGCCGCGATTGGGGTCGGCGCCGGTCTGGGGCTCTTCGCCCTTCGGCCGGGCAGCGCGAGGATGGCACAGTGGTCACTGGGCATCTCGGCGGCCATGGACACGTTCGTGGACACGACGCCGTACTACCCGCACAACCGGCTGCCGGGGCTGACGCCCGTGGTGGTGGCGCTGTCGATCGCGTACTACGCAGCCTGGTTCATGTATCTGGCGCGGTCCACGCGCGTCAAGCGAACGGTTCCCGAGTAGGCGATACGGTGAGGGCACGCCGGGCCGCGTGCCACACGTCGGCCCTCAGACGACGGCGCGATCCGTGATCTCGAGCCCACGATCGATGATGGCGAACGCGTCGCGCAACTGGGCGTCCGTGATGCACAGCGGCGGGTTGGCGAAGAACGTGTTCCAGCGCATCAGCGTGTAGAGGCCCTGCTCGCGGAAGAAGCGGCCGAGCGCGGCCATCTCCGGCGACGTGCCGTTGAAGGGCGCCATCGGCACGCGCCGCGCGCGGTCGCGCACGAGCTCGAGCACCCCGAAGAGCCCGATCGACCGTGCGGCGCCGACCGACGGATGCCGCATCGACAGATCCGTCAGGAGATCGGCCATGACCGATCCCATCGCCCGCGCGTGCTCGATCAAGCCGTCCGTCTCGTACACGTTCAGGGTGGCGAGCGCCGCCGCGCACGCGACGGGATGGCTGCCGTAGGTCAGGCCGCTCGGGAACGGCTTCGTCGCGAAGACGTCTGCGATTCCGCGCCGCATGCCCACGGCCCCCAACGGGACATACGCGCTCGTCAGGCCCTTCGCCATCGTGATCATGTCCGGGACGACGTTCCAATGGTTCACCGCGAACCATGCGCCGGTGCGGCCGAAGCCGGACATGACCTCGTCGCAGATCATGAGGATGCCGTGGCGCGTGCAGAGCTCGCGCACGCCCTGCAGATAGCCGTCCGGCGGGACGAGAATGCCGTTGGTGCCCGTGGCGGGCTCGAGGATGAATGCGGCGATAGTGTGCGGCCCCTCCAGCTGGATCACTTCCTCGAGCATCGCCAGCGACTCGTCGGCGGACGTCCACCCGCGCTCGATGCCGTGATACGGATCGAGGACGTGGACGACGCCTGGGATCCCCGGCTCCGAGGGCCATCGCCGCGGATCGCCCGTCAACGTGATGCTGCCCGCGGTGGCGCCGTGGTAGGAGCGGTAGCGCGCGAGGATCTTGTGGCGGCCGGTGGCGAGCCGCGCCAGCTTGATGGCGTTCTCGTTGGCCTCGCCGCCGCCGGTCGTGAAGAAGAAAACGTCGATGTCGCCCGGCGCGATGGCCGCGAGCTTCGCGCCGAGACGCGCCCGCACCTCGGTGACGGCCGACGGGCTGACGTAAGCGACAGTCGAAGCCTGCGCCTCGATCGCGCGAACCACGCGCGCGTCGCCGTGGCCGATGTTGACGCACATCAGCTGGCTGTTGAAGTCGATGAACCGGCGGCCGTCGGCCGTCCAGAAGTAGACGCCCTCGGCGCGCGCGATGGGCAGCGGGTCGATGCCGTCCTGCGCGGACCACTCGAAGAGCGTGTGTTGCTTCGCGAGCGCGACGATCTCGTCAGCGGTCATGGGGGTCTCGATGGATTGGAGCGTCATCGCGCGAGCATCGCATCACGAATGGCCTTGAACTCGTTGCCTGGCTTCCACTCGGGCCACTTGGCCGCCTGCGCCACGCGCTCCCCAACCGCGAAGTACACCTTCAGATCCTCGCGGGTGCCCGCGAGGTCCCAATCCGCCCGCACTGTGTCCGCGGGTTTGTGATAGCGGTTGGTGGTCCACTCGTCGCGCACCTGGCGACCGTAGTCGTCAGGTTTGCCGAGATAGTCCACGCCGCCCTCCGGCGACAGCGCGGGCACCCCGCGCTTGGCGAAACTGAAATGATCGGACCGGTAGTAGAACCCTTTTTCCGGCTCGGCATCGCCGTGAACGGTCCGCCCCTGCTCGGCCGCCGCGCGGCGCACGTAGTCGTCCAGATCGGAGGCGCCGAGGCCGACAAGCGTCAGGTCCTTCGTGCGCCCCGCGACGTTCCACCCATCCATGTTGATGGCGGCGAGCGTTTTCGCCAGCGGGTAGACGGGCTTCGCCGCGTAGTACTCGGAGCCGAGCAGCCCTTGCTCT
>JBEQUD010000025.1:0-4407 GCA_040349235.1 Acidobacteriota bacterium | reverse complement strand
TCCCGGGCGGCGCCGACGACGCGTCCGGTGTCTTCCGGTTTGCGTTCTGCAGCGCGTCGCTGGCGGCCGTCAACCTGGTGCGCCAGGCCGACCTTCCCGACGTGCTGTGGCTCCCCGCGGCGGCGGAGGCGCCCCGAGCGGTTCCCCTGGCGCCGTCCTTGAGGCCGGGTCACGGCGTGGACGACATGCTCGCGGCGATGGACCTGACGGCGCTGCTGCTCGTGCCGGCCGCGGGCGGCGTGCTCTGGCTCGGCCGTGTCGGCGGGCGCGCGTTCGGGGATGGGGAAACCGCCGGCGCCCTCGCGTTCGCGGAGCGCGTGGTCGAAGTAGCGTCGGCCCCCGAGCGGCTCGACACACGGGCCGCACAACTCGCGCGGATGGAAGCGGTGGCGGCGCTTCTCCCCTCGCTGTCGGCCGCGCTCGACATCCGGGAGATGTTCGCGCGGCTCTCGGAGACGGCGCGGCGAGTCCTTCCCCACGACGTGGCGGTCATCGCGCTCTTCAGCGACGACCGGCGGCAGGTCCGTCTGCACGCGCTCAGCCGCCCGACGGCGCTCGGACCGATTCCCGACGTGATGGACAATCCCTATCCGCCCTCGCTCAGCGACGACTGGGATTTCGCGATCCACCACGACCTGCGGGAGCACCCGCTCGAGAAGGACATGCCGATCGCGCGGGCCGGCTTCCGGTCGGCCCTCCGCGTGCCGCTGCGGCTCGAGCAGGGCGTCAGCGGCATCCTGGCGTTCACCGCCTACGAGCCCCGCCACTACACAATTGCGGATCTGCCCGTGGCGAAACGGATCGCCGACTACGTCACCCTGGCCCTGTCACACCAGCGACTGGCCGACGAGAGCCGGCGCAGTGCTGCCCTGGCCGAACGCGCGGCCAACCTCGAGATGCTCGACGGGCTGCTGCGCGAGATCACAGGCGTGCTCGATATCCGCGCGGTCTTCGATCGCATCTCGGCGATCGCCAAACGGGTGTTGCCCCACGACGCGATGGGTCTGCCTATCGTGACCGACGACCGCGAACACGTCATCCCGTTCGCGACCGTGGGCATGCCGCCAGGGACGTTTCCCCCGATCACGCCGTTGCCCGACGCAGTCCGGCCGCTCGTGACCGCCCCGTGGGAGTTCCAAATCGTCAACGACATCGAGGAAGACGGCACCCCGGCCGACGCGCCGATGGCCCGCCTCGGGTACCGATCGGTCCTCCGCGTGCCCGTCCGCCTCGAAGAACAGGTGGCGGGCGCGCTCGTCTTCTTCGCGAAGGCGCCCCGTGCCTACGCGCAGCCCGACGTGCTCGTGGCACGCCGCATCGCCGACCATGTGGCGCTGGCACTGTCGCACCAGCGCCTTGCCGAACAGGCCCAGCGCAATGAGCAACTGCGCGCGAGCGCGGCGCAGCTCGAACTGCTCGACGAGCTCCTGTCGGCACTCGTCGTCTCCGAGGATCTGCGCGAGGGCTTCGACCGCATGTCCGCGATCGCGCAGAAGCTGCTGCCGCACGATGCGGTGGTCCTGCCCATCCTGCTGCCGGATCGGCGGCGGGCCCGGATCTACGCGAGCACCGTGCGGGGCGGCGGCACACTGCCGGAGGTCGTGGACGTGCCCGAAGAGATGCACAAGCATCCCGACTGGGAGTACGACGTCGTGGACGACGTGCAGCTGCACCCCGAGCACGCCAATCAGGATGCGTTGCGGATGGGTGTCCGGGCGGTGCTGCGCGTGCCCATCCGTTTGAGCGGCCAGTGGGCAGGCGCGCTGGCGTTCCTGTCCTTCACGCCTGGAAGCTTCACGGTGTCGGACGTGCCGGTTGCCCGGCGCATCGCGGATCGCCTGGCAGTGCCGCTCGCGAAAGAAATGGGCATCCGGGAATCCAAGCGTGCCGACGAGGCCGCGGAGCGCGCCGCGCGCCTCGCGTCCCGGGTGCGCGCGCTGACCGACGAGCTCGATTCACGGACCGGCTACCGGCGCATCGTGGGCGAGTCGGCCGCGTGGCGACGTGTCCTGACCCAGGCGACGCAGGTCGCACCCACCGAAACGACCGTGCTGCTGCTCGGCGAATCCGGCACGGGCAAGGAAGTCGTCGCACGCTTTCTGCACCGGGCGTCGGCCCGCCGCGATGGGCCGTTTGTCGCCCTCAACTGTGCGGCGCTGCCCGAACAGCTCCTCGAGGCCGAGCTGTTCGGGTACGAACGGGGTGCGTTCACCGGCGCGGCCCAGAGCAAGCCCGGGCAGCTGGAACAGGCAGGCGGCGGCACACTCTTCCTCGACGAAGTCGGCGAGATGAGCCCCGCCGCCCAGGCCAAGTTCCTGCGGGTCCTGCAGGAGCGCGAATTCCAGCGCCTTGGCGGGACCCGCGTCCTCCGGACGGACGCGCGGGTCATTGCCGCCACCAACCGCGATCTCCACGGCGCCATGGCGCAGGGCCACTTTCGCGAAGACCTCTACTACCGTCTGAACGTCTTCGCGATCGCGCTCCCGCCGCTGCGCGACCGGCGCGACGACGTCCTTCCGCTGAGCGATGCGTTTCTCGCCGACATCGCGCGGGGGCTTGGGCGACCGCCGTCCGGGGTCTCGCGGGATGCCCGCGCGCTGCTGCTCGAGTATCACTGGCCCGGGAACGTGCGCGAACTGCGGAACATCCTCGAGCGCGCCGCCATTCTGTGCGAGGGCGGCCTCATCACGACCGAGCATCTGGCGCTCCACGTGTCGAGCGCCCGTCAGCCGGCGGCCCCGGCCACCCCAACGCCGGAAACGCCGCCCGCGCCCACCCCCGCGCCAGTAGCCGCCACGGAGGCCGGCGACCTGAAGTCGGTGGAGCGCGCCATGATCGAGAAAGCCCTGCACCGCCACCGCTTCAACAAGTCGAAGGCCGCGAAGGAACTCGGCCTGACCCGCGCGCAGTTCTACGTCCGCATGCGGCGGTACGGCCTCGAATAGAGGCCCGCCACCTCCCTCGAACACCCTGACCCCGGGATCGACAAGTTGTCGATCCGTGCGCACCGCGTTCCGCGGCCGTCAGTCGGAGGCGCGCGCCCACGCACCCCCTAACCCTCGTGATGCCAGTGCCTTGACGGCCTTGGCCTGCGGCGGCGGCGGCTGGCGCCCCCTTTGCCTTTACCGGAGGCGAGGGTCAACTGGTGACGCAACACTCGATCGAACTGGTGGTTGGACGGCTCGTGACGGACGAAGGCTTCAGATGCGCCGGCCACGCCTGCAGAAAGCCAGCCTCACGCGCTGAACCGGAGACACCATGTCCTTCTACAGACTTTTGACGACGACGCTCCTGGTGGTGACGCCGGGAATCGCCGAGGCCCAGCAGCCGCTGACGCTGGCCGAAGCCACCGCGCGCGCCCTCGAGCGCAACCACGCGATCCGGATCGAACGCGACCGGGTGACGGCCGCCGAGGCACGGCAGCTCGGTGCGGACGGCAGCTACGACCTGCAGTTCACCGCGGACATCGGGTGGCGCCACCATCAGGATCCGGTCACGTCGCTCTTCTCGGGCGCGCCCTTGGGCGCGAAGGCGGCCACGCGCACGGACTTCTCGTCGCGCGTCGGCGTGTCGCAGCTGTTCAAGAGCGGCGCGGTGGCGTCGCTGACGGGCTCGGTCGAACGGCAGAGCACGGACAGCGTCCTGACGATTCTGACACCGACCTACATCACGTCGGTCGGAGTCGAAGCGCGCCAGCCGCTTTTTCGCGGTCGGGGGATCGACAACGCGCGGCTGACGCTGCGAATCACGGCGCTCGACCACGAACGGTCGTCCGCGGCGCTCCTCCGTCAGGTGCAGAACACGGTTAGCGACGTGGAGGCCGCGTATTGGACCCTGGTCGCGGCACGCCGCGACGTCGTGGTCCGGCGCGCCAGCGTGGACCTGGCCGACGCCCAGCGCGCCGACACCGCCGCGCGTATCGAGGCACGGACCCTTGCGGCAGCCGATCTGGCCCAGCCTAGGCTCGAGGTCGAACGGCGGCGCGGGGATCTGCTCGTCGCCGAGGAGAAAGCGCTGCGCGCCGAACGCGCGCTCAAGCTGCTCCTCGCCGACGGTCCGGGCGACCCGCTCTGGGACGTGGCGCTCGCGGCCGCCGACGCGCCGGACGCGACACCCGTGCCGGTCAGCCTCGCCGGCGCGCTTGCCGATGCGATGCGCTATCGCCCCGAGCTCGCGGAACGGCGGGCGCAGGTTGCCGCCGAGGAGGCGAAGGTCGCTTTCGCTCGCGACAACGTCAAGCCTCGGCTCGACGCCTACGCCTCGGTCGCCTTGCGCGAGCTGGCGGGCGACCGGCACGACGACATCATCAGCCTGCCGGGCCTCGTCCCGACGCTGCCGAACGGCCTCTATCCCGACGCCTCGGCGGGCGTGGTGTTCGACGTGCCCGTGGGCCGGGGCGCGGCACGT
>JBEQUD010000022.1:0-4829 GCA_040349235.1 Acidobacteriota bacterium | reverse complement strand
CGAGCGGACCTTCTTCTCGATGTAGACGTCGAGGCCGTAGGCACGACCAGACGCACCGTTGACCGGGATGCTCGTGATGATCGGTGCGGTTGGCACATTGGCCGAAAGCGCAGGCGGGAAGTTGTACTGCGCAACGCGCGCCGCGGTTTCTTCCGGCGTTTCGAGACGACCGACGATGATCTGGTCGAAGCGCTTGTAGTAGAACTCGGTCCGACCCGTGACCGACGGCGCGAACACATGCTCGAGCGCCCCGAGCACATGGGTCGAGCGCTCGCTCGAAAGTGTGCGGCCGCTGGCCGATGTCAGATCGACGAAGTAATCGGCCTGCAGCAGCTTCTCGTAACCGGGGCTTTGCGTGTAGCGGCCGACGGCGCCACGGAGCCTGGTGAGGGGGGTCAACTCGTAGCTGACGCCCAACCGAGGCGAAGCGACCGTCTCACCGGAGAAGCCGCTGCGGTCGATGCGGAGACCGGGTTCGAGGCGCAGCCGAGCGCCGACGAGAAACCGGTCCTGTAGCCAGGCAGCCGCCCGTGTCGTGTCGCGTGTGGACTGCAGGAGGGACGGGAGTCCCGCGCCGCCCCGAATGCTCGAGCCGTTGGCCGCGCTCGGGTTGCGGTCGCCCGTGATGGTCCAGCCCCAGCTTGTCCGGAGGGCGTGAACGTCGAAGCCGGTCTCGAGGAAGTGTCCGCCCCGAAGCTGGACGCTGGCGTCGTGGCGCAGTGAGACGTCGCGAACGGATAGCGACCTGGTGAAGACGACGTCAGTCCGGCTGAACGCGCTGTCGCCCGCCACATTCGATCGCTGGGCGTCGTTCTGGAACGATCCGTTGAAATCGAGTCCGTCGGTGTACACGTACCAGGCCGCGACGGTGCGTGACGATGCGCGGCTGCCGAGCGGCCGGGCGTAGGCGAGCGCGGCGACATCGTTTCTGGATCCGTCGCCAATCACGGCGCGATCGGTGCTCGTGCTGCTGCCAAACGCCGCGTCGGTGCGCTCGCGACTTCTGAGCGCGAAGAAGGTCAGTTGCTGTCCCGCGTGCGGCTCCCACACGACTTTGGTTTGCAGATCCTCGAACGACGGTAGGTCGTTGTCCGTGAAGCGTCGTGCCACCAGGTCGTAATACGTGCGCCGGCCCGTTACGAGCCACGACCCCGTCGCGCCGCCAGGCAGGCGACCTTCGAGGACAAGATTGGTGTCGGTCAGCGAGAGCGCCGCCGTACCAGCGAGGGCGGTGTCGCGGCGTCCCGGCCGGTTGTTGACCTGGAGGATGGACGACAGACGGTCCCCATATTTCGCGCCAAAGCCGCCGGCCGTCAGTTCGAAGCCTTCCACGATCTCCGGGTTGAACGCGCTCGTGAGGCCAAAGAGCCGATAGGGATTGTGGATTTCGACGCCGTCCATGACGGTCAGGTTCTGATCGGGTCCGCCACCGCGGACGGCCAGCCGGCTGCCGAAATCGTCGGTGGCGTTGACGCCCGGCAGGGTCTGCAGGGCGCGGAAGATGTTGTCGCCCGCGCCGGCCACGCGCTTGACGGCCAGCGGCGGCACGTCGATCGTGGACGCCGTCGGGGCCCGCGCCGCTGTCGTGCCCGATACCGTCACGCTCTCCCGAAAGTCCTGCGTCGGCACGAGCACCACTTCGAGAGGCGCCATCTCTGGTGTCGCCGGCAGGTCGATGCGCTGATTCAGGAAGCCCGGCGCGCTGACCTCGAGCCGTAACCGGCCCTGCGGAACGACGACCACGAATCCACCGGTCGAATCGGTCGCAGCCTGGACCCCGTCGCCGGAAATGACGGCGCCGACAACCGGAGACAGGCCCGCGCCTGTGACGACGCGGCCAGTGACAGTCACCGGTGCTTGCGCCCAGCCGAAGGCAGCGTGGAGGACACCGAGCAGGACGAGGGTCGTACCCATAGGACATTCTACCTGCCCAGGACGTGGCATCCGGCGCGACTCACCTCATTCCGCGACGTCGTCCCGGTCTCGGGAGACTGGGCCATCGGCGCGTCGAAGACGCCCGGGGCTGAGCTGGCCTGCGCCCTCAGGTTGGCTCGCCGACCGTGTCGCCTCGCTCGCCGGGGATCGCAAGGTTCTCGTTGCTCGAGGCGCTGCGCCGCACCGGGATGGAGAGGTAAGATTCAGACATGCAGTCCAGGCGGTCGGCGCTCGACACGTGGTCGGCCGAGGAGGTCGCCCGCGGACGCAGATGGGTCGAGACGTGGCGGGAAGCGGCACCACGCCTCGAGGCGATCCGCCGCCGGGAACTGCGCGAACTCGACGCCTTCACCGCGATCTCGTGGCTGTGCGGCCCAGCCGACTACTACGAGGCCCCTCGCGCCCCCGCGCCGACGTCCGGGTTGATCGAGCAACAGCGTCTGTTTGCCGCACTGCGCGAACCGTGAACGCCCTCTTCCGCGCTGCGGCCGACCTGCAGGCGGTGTGCGACATGCACCACTGGCGCTTCTGCTTCATTGGCGGGCTCGCGGTGCTTCGTTGGGGCGAACCGCGCGAGACCGTCGATGTCGCTCTCACGCTCATCACGGGGTTCGGGGACGAGAGCGAATTCGTCTCTGTGCTCACCAAGGCGTTCCAGCCGCGCATCGACGATGTGGCGACGTTTGCCCGGGTCAACCGTGTTCTGCTCCTGCGCGCGGCTTCCGGTGTGGGACTTGACATCGCGCTTGGTGGTCTGCCCTTCGAGGAGTTGGCGGTCGAGCGGTCAACGCTGTTCACGTATCCCCCAGACATCCCCCTCCGCACCTGCTCGGCCGAGGACCTGATCGTCCTCAAAGCGTTCGCCGACCACCCGAAGGATTGGATGGACATTGAAGGTGTCATCATCCGGCAATCACCTGGATTGGACTGGCCGTACGTGCGCGCGCAGTTCGCACCGCTCGCGGAGTTGAAGGACGCGCCGGAGCTGCTCGAGCGGCTCGAATGGACGCACGAACGCCTCGCCGGCTGATGACGCCCGACCGTGACTGGAGTCCCTAGGAGGCGGCCTCGTGGAAGCCCACGCCGCAATTTCCCTCGCGACGGCGGTGTCCCCGCTGAGCGATTTGACAGTGAAAGGCTACCCGACGGGCGACTGAAGTGTCCGCCGGCCGAGACTTCGGGCTGTCCTTACAATTGCGCGTCGAATGCTCCACATTTCTCGCGCGATTTCGACTACGCTTTCCCCTCCGAACCCTACTTGTCGCGCGCAACCGCGCGACGTCACGTCCATACAGGAGCGGTCATGTTCAAGCGTGTTTGTCTCGGAGCCTTGCTGTTGCTTGTGCCGCACGTTGCTGCGGCTACGACCATCGCCATCGATAACTTCGAGGGAACGCTCGCTGCGTGGACGCCCGGCTCCGGTGTCATTGCCGTGGATCCGCTCAACCCATCGAACCACGCGGTTCACTTCCGCCTGCGCGCGGCTGGCGGCGACATCTGGACCAACGTCAGCTACGGCCCCTTCACGGACTACTATCTGTCGTTTGATTACCTCGGCGTCCTGACGGCGGGTGGCAACGCGAATGACATCGGCGGCTTCATCGGCGTTGACACCGACCAGGTGAACGCGGGCATCGAGCGCTGGATTGGCGGCACGCAGCCGGGCTTCGGGAACATCGACTTGATCGACGATGGCGCGTGGCACAGCTACACCGTGCATTTCACGCTGGCGTCCGTACCAGGCGCGCCGGTTGGCAGTTCGCTCTTCGTGAAGCTCGAGGACTACTCTGCCTCCGGCGGCGTCGCGGGCGATGCGTACTTCGACAACATCTCGATCTCGGACGTCGCGCCGGCGGCGGTGCCCGAACCGACGACGGTCCTACTTGTCGCCGTGGGGGCCGCCGCTCTTTTCGTGCGGAAGCGCAGGAAGTAGCGTCATACGTCCGTGCGCCAGAGCCGACAACACGAGCCACCGACGGACCGAGTGGACGGGCACGCCCCCCCCGGTGCCGCCCTTTGAACGATGCCCTGAGCGAACGATCTAGTCTGGCAGCGCGAAGACGTACAGCGCGTTGCCGGTCGCGGGGTGGTGGACGTCGGGGCTGATGATGCGGGGGACGACGCGTGGGCTGCCGCCGCCCAAGCCCGTCGTCACCGCGATGTACTGCTTGCCGCCGATGCTGAACGACACGGGAAAGCCCTGCACGGACGTGCCCAGGCGCATCTGCCACAGCACTTTCCCGGTCTTCACGTCGAAGGCACGGAACTGGCGATCGAGGTCGCCGACGAACGCAAGCCCACCACCGGTGGAGAGCACGGCGGTGAGAAACGACGGCCGCTGCTCGTAGCTCCAGACCTCCTTCATGGTGTTCACGTCGAAGGCCGCGAGCTTGCCGACCTTGCCGTCCGTGCCCGGCATTTCGAAGTAGTGCAGGTCCGCCCCGCCGCTGACGGCCGCGCCGGCCTTGAGGTCCACCTGCCGCCCGGAGGCTTCCATGCACGACTGGCTGAGTGGGATGACGAGCAGACCGGCGCCCGGGTGATAGCTCATGGCCTGCCAGTTGTGGCCCCCCTCCGTGCTCGGATACACCTGGACGGCCTTCCCAATTCGCGATTCGAGGATTTCGGCACGGTACAACGGCATGCCGGTCTTCGGGTCGAACGAGTCCCAGACGTTCTGGAACACCGTTTCCTTGTGGCCGAGATAGGCGCCGCTCCGGCGATCGAGCTTCCAGAGGATGCCTGGTTTCCCGATCGTGAAGACGAGCTTTTGCGCGCCGACATCCACCAGCACCCGCTCGAAGACCTCGTCGAGGTCCAGCGATTCGCCGGGCGCGTGCTGGTAGTGCCACGCCAGCGTGCCGTCGTCAGGCCGCAGCGCCACGGTGGAGCCG
>JBEQUD010000226.1:0-8375 GCA_040349235.1 Acidobacteriota bacterium | reverse complement strand
GAGCGGCGGACGCGGGACGCGATGTCGGTGACGACAATGGCCGCCTCGTCGTTCGCCGCATGGGCGGTCATCAGGGATTCGAGCGTGCCGCGCACGGCGGCACGGGCGCGCAGGGACCGCGGCTCGGCGCCTTCCGCGATGGGCGCGGCCCAGGCGGCCAGGAAGTCGAGCAGGCGACGATACTGTTGCGACGCCGGTGCCGGCACGAGCAGCGGCGCAGGCTGCTCGGCGGCCGCGTACGCCGCGCGCCATGCGTCACGCACATCGGGCTCGGCGTCCGCGAGCACACCCTCCAGCGCGGCAAGGCGATCGAAGCCGCCCAGGTAGCGCAGTTCGCTCAGTCGCCGGTCGAGCGCGCTGACGCCTTCGCGGCCCACTGGTGAGGCCGCTGGACCGAACGCGAAATGCGGCGAGCGCAGCAGCGCGACGAGCGACGCGCGCGTGAAACCAGACTCCACGAAGTCGAGGACAAGATCGAGGGCCGCCGCGAACGGCTCGCCCGCGAGCGGCAGCGCGTCCGACGCTTGATACGGAATGCCCGATCCGCCGAACACATCCGGCGCGAGATAGAGATACGGCAGCGGCCGCTTGTAGACGACCGCCACCCGGTCGAGCGTATCGAGACCCGGTCGTGCCCGCATGCGACGCGCGACCGCGATCAGTTCCTCCTCGCGGTCGCGCCGGACGAACACGAGCTGGTCGGGGTCCGTCCCAGGTGTCCCAAGTAGAGGCCGCACGACGGGGGACGGCCCGAGCCCCAGGTCGGCGAGCTCGACTTCCTCGATGCCCGGCAGCCAGTCGTGGATGCGCTGGTGGAATCCCGACGCCAGCAGCGCGTCCGTGGCGACCAGGTCGAGCGTCTCGAGGCCCGGAAGTCGGGTGAGCAGGTCGAAATCAGCCAGATAGAGGCCGTTCGGGTCCGCGATCCAGTCGCCGACGGTCACCACGACGCCGCGGACCGCCGGGGACACGCCCTGCGCGACCAGCCGTTCGCGGAGCGCATGCTCGTCGCAGGCGCCGGACGCCTGCACGCGTGCCTCGTAGCCCCGGAAGACGGCCGTCAGCACGCGCGTCTCGGCGAGCATGCGCTCGGCGCCGCGGTCGTGCTCGGCGTCGCGCGACAAGGCTTCCTCGACGAGCTCTTCGAACCGCGCGACGTTGCGGGCCTGGCGGCGCAGCTGATCGTAGAACCGGAGGATTTCCCCGAGGAGCCCTGGCCGCAAACGCCAGCGGCCAGCCAGGCCGAGCGCGGTGGTGGTGGCGCGCGCCGACGACTGCATCATCACATCGCGGTCGTAGGCGGAGAGCCGTGCCGACCTGTCGGGCAGCCGCGCGTGCAGGAAACCGTAGAACTCGTCGCGTGTGAGGATGGCTGGCGCCGTGCCGTCCGCAAAGCGCCGCTGCAGCTGCCGGCCCGCGCCGCCGGTCGGCACGAGGACGACAGAAGCACTGTCGTCCCCGACGCCGTCCTGTGGGCCAGCCCCGCCGGACAGCGCGGTGATGGCCCGCCGGAAGGCGTGCAGGTCCGGCACACGGACAAGGCGCGTGCGACGCGGCGTGATCACCGGAGCTGGGGCGGCCGCAGCAGCGATTGGATGTCGGCCCTCGCGCGGGCGCCGAGCATCAGCGCGCCCGCCGCCGCCGACGACGCGTCCCACGCGCGGCCCATATCACCGGCCAGCGTCGCCTCGCGTCTGATGCGCGCGGCGTTGCCGGCCAACTGGGCGGCGCTGACGAGCAGCGCATGGGCGGCGCGCAGCTCCATCGGCGGCGCCACACGTGCCGCCTGGTCGAGCACCAGCGCGGCGCCCTGCTCGACGAGCGCCAGCGCGACCGCGGAACTGCCGGCCAGCGACTTGATGCCTTCGAGCGGCGTCGACATCACGTCCAGCTTCGCGAGCGGCGCCTTCATGGCCGCCACGTACAAGCGGAATTCCTCTGCGCGCAGCGCCCAGCGGTCCTGCGCCAGGCGCAGCTGGCGGGCCGCATCCAGCTTGGCCTGGACGGCCGCCACGAGCGACGCCACCGTGTCCGGCCGCCGTCCGCCCAGGCGCTGGTCGCGCTGGTGCACGAGCGCCAGCAACTGCTCGAGGCCGCGGATGTCCGCGGCGTTGGCCCGCGCCGTGGCCGCGAACATCGTCCGTTGGACGAGCGCGGCGTAGCGTCGGTCCAGTGAGCGCTCGGCGTCAAGCCGCCGGCCCACCTCGGCGCGCGTCGCGGAGGCCCACTCGGGCGGCAGCACCGCCACCTCGCGGCCGAGCCCGGTCAAGGCCGACTGCAGGAGGGCCGTGCGCTCGGCCGGCGTATCCGCCAACCGCGCGGCGGCGAGCAGCCCGTCGATCGCTTCCTGCGCCGTCGGCGAGGGCAGGAGCGGTTCGGTGACGACAGGCGGCTCGGTCAGCGTGGACAGCGACAGGTCGAACCGCGCGCCGCCCGCGGCCACACGCAGGTCGGCAATCGCTTCGTCGAGCAGCGAGAGCATCTGCCGGACATCCCCGACACGGTAGCTGTAGTGTTCGGCCGGCCAGGCCGCCAGCGCCTTGCGCGCGTCCTGGGCCAGCTTCAGCCGCTCGCTCGCGTCCTTCGCGGCGGTGATGTGGTTGAGGGTGTCCGTGACGCGCTCGGAAAGCGCCGCGTAGTCGAGATCCGCCTGCGTCTTGAGGTAGCGCGCCCCGCGCGCGGCCGTCGCGTAGCGCTCCGTGCGTGGCCAGTCCACCTGGCTGTCCGGCAGGCTGACCAGATGGAGCGGTGGGTTCGGCGTCGTCGCCGTCGGCATCGAGAAGATGACGCGGTCGTCAACGTGCGCGGGCTCGCCGTAGCTGACGAGCGACGTGCCGTCCTTGAGGAACACGCGCACGAGGGTCGCGTCGTCCTCCGCACGGCCCGTCCGGGCGCACGTCAGCAGACAGACCGCTGCCACTGCCCGCGCCCACTTTCGGCTGTGCATGAAGATTCAAGCGTAGTGCGCGGCCGGAAGAGCGTCAAGCGAACGCGTCTGTTGAAAACCTGTGGATGAACGGCGGATTTCCTGTGGAGGTGGCGCGCACGGAAATATATTTCGCGCCCGTTGCTTGAGCAATCGTGGACGATCGCGGCTGTGCACGCGTCTTCGCGCGGCGCTTCGCTTGTTTCGCCGGCGACGGTGCGTAGAATTCATGCAGTTCGCACGACTTCCCGGTTTCTCTCGTCCAACACACAAGTGACCACTGCCGTCCATCGCTTCGAAGAATCCATCGCCGGGCGCGACTACCTGATCGAGGTGTCCGCCGTGTCCAAGGACCGCTGGCGCGCCTGCATCATGCGCGTCCCAGGCGTCCCGACCGCGCTCATGCCGTTCTACGGGACCACGCCCGACGAGGCGGCGCAGCAGTTGAGCCAATGGCTCCGTCGCGCGCACGGCCGGGCCGCCAGCCCAGTAGCCCCCGGTTCCTGACACTACAACCGTCCTGACACTACAATCTCCGGCGGCTGCCCCTGACGATCGAACCGCCCCCCACCCCGCGCTCCCGGATCGGTTACAATTAGGGTTCCCTCATCACGCGTGGGTCTGTAGCGCAGTTGGGAGCGCGCATGAATGGCATTCATGAGGTCACCGGTTCGATCCCGGTCAGGTCCACCAACACTCCCAACCCGTTCGAGATCAACGCTTTGTGACCACTGACTGAGTCGAGCGGACTCAGGATGCCGACCGTGGGGCGTGTTACGATGTCTTACATGAAGACATCGACCATCACGATTCGGCTCGACGACGCGCTCGGTCGAGAGCTCGATCAGGCGTGCGCGCGAAGCGGCCGAACTCGCAGCGAGCTGGCGCGCGATGCGCTGCGTAGGCAGCTCGCCTTGCTGCGCTTCGAGCGGCTGCGCAAGCGCACACTGCCGCTGGCCGAAGCGCAGGGATACCTCACCGACGAAGACATCTTTCGCGACGTCTCGTGAAGGTCTTCTTCGACACGAACGTCGTGCTCGCGGCGTTTGCGACGCGGGGGTTGTGCGCGGATCTGTTCGCCCACGTCCTTCTCGAGCACGAACTGCTCGTCGGAGAGACAGTGATTCGCGAACTGCGGAGCAAGCTCCGCCTCAAGCTGAAGCTCTCCAAGAACGCCATCAGCGAGATCGAGGCCCTGCTGCGCGACCAGACCGTCGTCAAAACCCCGACCGAGCACTTGAGCCTCGGCATCTCGGATCCCGACGATGAGTGGATCGTGGCGGAGGCGATGGCCGGCGAAGCCGACGCCCTCGTCACGGGAGACGCCGCGCTCCAGAAGCTGGGCAGGCGGGCGCCGCTGCCGATCGTGTCGCCGAGAGGGTTGTGGGAGACGCTGCGCGGCGCCGAGCCCGGACGATAGGGCGTTCAGGCGCACTCAGGGCCTGACGCTCGACTTAGCGCGTCGAGCCGTCTCAACCAAATCGCCATCGGGTTCCAACTGGCACGGTTCAGGTCCACCAACACTCCTAACCAATTTTGAATCAGCGTGTTGCGGGATCTCATTGAGCCTGTCTCACTCACGTTGGACGCGCCGCACAAGCCACAAGCGGGGTCGAGCGCCGTCTCCCAGCCTGGCAGAATCAAACACCAGTGAGTGTTTAGTCCACTAAATGGACTAAACTGGGCCAATGAACGTCAGCGTGCATGGCGCGAAGACGCAGCTCTCGAAACTCCTCGACCTCGTCGAGGATGGCGAATCCGTGGTGATCGAGCGACACGGCCGGCCCGTGGCGCAGCTGGTGCCCGTCCGCAAGCGCCGCCGTTCTCCACTTGGAGCGATGCGTGGCCAATTCTCGATGACCGAGGGGTGGGAGCGACCGCTCAGCGATGAAGAGACCGACACGTTCTGGGGCGGCCGCTAGTTCCGCCCATCTCCCCGACACGAGCACGCTCCTGTGGGCGCTCGGCGAACCCGAGCGGCTGTCAGCGAAGGCTCGTCGGCTCGTCGACGCCGGCGAGAACGTCGTGAGCGTCGCCTCGTATTGGGAGGTGGTCATCAAGACGCAGAAGGGCCTGCTGTCCATCACCGACCTGCCAACCTGGTGGAAGCAGGCGACTGAGCTGACCGGCGCTCGCGTCCTGCACATCAGGGCGTCGCACATCACCGCGCTGGCCGCGCTTCCTCCGCTCCACAAAGATCCATTCGATCGCATCCTGCTCGCCCAAGCCAAGGCAGAGGGACTGGAGCTGGTCACCAACGACGGGCTTGTCAGGCAGTATCCAGTGTCGACGGTCTGGTAGTCGCCGTCATCGTTCTTGGATAACCGTCGAGAGTCGCCGCCAGGCACCGCATCGAGCCAAGCCACGAGACGAGCCGGTTCCAACCGGCGCGGTTCTGGTCCACCATCCTTTCATTTCCGATCCTCATTCCCCGCAAGTAGCTGAAGGCCGAACAAGGACGTCTGCACCCACACGTCGGTGGCGTGCGGCAGGACGTGCTCTGCAAACGCCATGTCTTCTGCGTAGAGTTCTGCGAGCTCAGAAGCAGGCGGTGCGTGATAGGCGCTGGGGCGCGATCTTGATAGACTCACGACGATTTGAAACGACTTTGGCGGTGCAGGAGAGCCTGGCCATGAGCGCTGAACCGTGGGTTACTGCCGAGCGCGTCGCCCTGCACCTTGGCGTGGTCAAAGACACCATTTACCGCTGGCGTGAGCGCAAGCGCCTGCCGGCTCACAAGATCGGCCGGTTGTGGAAGTTCCGGCTCTCAGAGGTGGACGAGTGGGTTCGCGACGGCGGCGCCGACGAGATGCCGCGCGCAGAACGGGGCCGCAGATGAAGCGGGAGCACGTTCCGTGAGCCTGGAAGGCCAACTGTCCGATCGGAAGTCCTTGAAGGCGATAACCGGCAAGACCGCGAACTGGAACGAGATCGCCAAGGATTGCATTGCCTTCGCTAACGCGACGGGCGGCCGCCTGTTGCTCGGGATCGAGGATGGCCAGACGCTGCCTCCGTCGGCTCAGCGCATCCCGGTCGATCTGCCCGACACCGTGCGACGCAAGCTTGCCGAGCGGACGGTCAATGTCACCGTGCTGCCCGGGGTCGTCACCGCCGCAGACGGGGGGCAGTACCTCGAACTGCACATCCCCCGCGCGCTTGGCGTAGCTTCCACCACCGACGGACACTACTTTCTGCGCGTGGCGGACCAGAGCAGACCGGTCACGGGCGACGACGTACTGCGGCTGGCCAACGAACGCGCGGCGCTGCCATGGGAGTCCCAGGCCACGCTCCAGGTCCCGCGCGCCGATGCAGACCCCGCCAAGCGTGACAAGCTCGTTCAGGCGCTCCGTGCGTCCGACCGGGTCAAGGCCTCCGTCAAGGAGAAGTCCGACGCCGAGTTGCTGGACCACTACCAGCTGACGCAGGCAGACGCGCTCACCAACCTCGGCGTGCTGTGCATCGGGCGGCAGCACCACCGTGCCAGGCTGGCGACGGCGCCTGTTGTCCAGTTCATCAAGTACGACGACCACGGGCAGAAGGTCAACAAGCTGGTGTGGGACGACCACACGCAGAGCCCGATGGAGCTAATCGAGGCGGCCTGGTTGGAGGTGCCGGATTTTCGCGAGCGCTACGAGCTACCCGATGGCCTGTTTCGGCAGAACGTGCCGGCCTTCGATGAAATCGTGGTGCGCGAGCTGTTGGTCAATGCCTTGGTACATCGCCCCTACACCCAGCGCGGAGACGTCTTCCTGAACCTGCACCCGGATCGGCTGGAAGTGGTCAACCCGGGCCCGCTGCCGCTGGGTGTGACTCCGCAGAACGTGCTGCACACAACAGTGCGCCGCAACGAGCACCTCGCCCGTCTGTTTCACGACCTGAAGCTGATGGAACGCGAAGGCAGCGGCTTCGATCGGATCTTCGAGGTACTGCTCTCGCAGGGAAGGCCGGCACCTGAGCTGGTCGAGTTGCACGACCGCGTGCAGGTCACCGTACGCCGACGCATTCTCAAGCCCGAGGTCATCGACTTCATGGCGAAGGCCGATCAGACCTACCAGCTCACACAACGCGAGCGGATCGCCCTGGGCCTTCTCGCGCAGCAGGACGCGCTGACTGCGCGAGAACTCGCCGCCGCACTGGAGCTGCCGTCAATCGCCGCCTTGCAGCCGTGGATTCGACGCCTCCTGGAGTGGCATCTGGTGCATAGCGCCGGACGGACACAGGGCACGCGCTACTTCGTGGATCCCGATCTGCTGCGTAGCCTGGAGTTCGCCGGTCGGACCACGCTCAAGCGCATCGAGCCGCACCGCCTGGCCGCACTGGTCCTCGAGGACTTGCAGCGCTACCCGCGGTCCGCGATCAGCGAGGTCCACCAGCGCATCGGTGGCGAGATTCACCCCCGGCAGGTCAAGCGGGCGGTCGACCAGCTGATCGAACAGGGCATCGTCCGCTTTGAGGGCGACAAGCGCTGGCGGCGCTACTGGGCGGTGGCATGAGCCGGCTATCGGACACGTTGCGCCCTATCGGCGATGGTTGGGCGATAGACGCGCGGCGATACGGCGCCGAAGGTCAGTTGTTTCAATGCCTTGTATCGGCCACCGAAGGGTGCGCCATGGTCGATAGCCGTGCCACAGCCCCTTTCGGATTGTAGGACGCACTGATGAGCGCCAACTTCCAGCAACTCGCGAACTTCATCTGGTCCGTGGCCGACCTGCTGCGCGGGCCTTACCGTCCGCCGCAGTACGAGCGCGTGATGCTGCCGCTCACCGTGCTGCGGCGTTTTGACGCCGTGCTGGCGCCAAGCAAACAGGCCGTCATCAGCAAGTATGCAGAGCTCAAGGGAGTGCTCGGCGGCGCCGAACTGCGAAGGAAGGCCGAGCAGATGGCCGAGGAGGAAGGCGAGCTCGAGTTGGAGCCGCTGTTCCGCGCGATGGCCAAACGCGGCCGCCAGCCGAACATGAGCTTCTTCGCCTTCACCGCCACCCCGAAACACAAGACGCTGGCGATCTTCGGCCGCGGTGGCGGGCCTTTCCACCGCTACACGATGCGCCAGGCCATCGATCAAGCCCTCGAATCGCTGTTCATCGAGCGCATGGAGCTGAACGAGGGCCTGTTCACCGACTATATGGGCAAGCCTGAACTGCAGGATGTGGTGTCCAAGTGGCTCGGTAACCAGGTCTACGAGCAACTGTCCGGGAAGACCCTGGGCAAGATCGATTGGGAGAGCATACCTCCTACCTTCGACCCTGAAGACTGACGTCACGCGCGTAGCTGAAGGCCGAACACGCACGCCTTGCCCTCGCCTCCTGGCGAGTGTGAGAATGCCGCGGTGCTGACCCTCGGACCGCCGGGACTCGACGCTTCTGGCCGCGTCGATACCAGGCGCTGGCTGGCGCCGGCAGGGGCCGTGGCCGCCGTGTTCCTGGGGATGGCGCTGCAGGTTTCGAACGGC
>JBEQUD010000214.1:0-6115 GCA_040349235.1 Acidobacteriota bacterium | reverse complement strand
ATCCCCTCTCCGTCGAGAAGCTGTGCCCGGTTCTGTCGTTCTATGTCGTGCGCGATTGGCACGAGGCGTGCGACCGCTGCAAACAGATCCTGCGCTACGGGGGGATGGGCCACACCATGTCCATCCACTCGCAGAACGACCAGGTCATCCTGGAATTCGGTCTGAAGAAGCCCGCCTTCCGCATCCTCGTCAACACGCCGACCACGCTCGGGTCGATTGGCTTGACGACCGGCCTCGACCCGGCGCTCACCCTCGGCTGCGGCGGCTACGGCGGCAACATCACGTCGGACAACATCTCGCCCCGCCACCTGCTCAACATCAAGCGGCTTGCCTACGAGCTCGTGCCGGCGGCGCGGGCGTTGGGCCGCGGCGCTGGGCCTGCCGCGGCCTCCGACGCGCCAGGCCGCCAAGCTCCGCCCAAGACGGGCATCAGCGCGGACGCCCTGACCAGACAGATCGACCAGTTTCTCGGGGCGCGCGGGTACGACGGTGGCGCAGCGGCCCGCGCCGTTTCGGCGCCGCCCGTGCTGGCCGCTGTTGCCCGTCCGGCCGATGGCCCCGGCCCAGCTGCGTCCCCAACCCCGCCCGCCGCCGCCCCGCTGACCTTCGTCTGCGAGGACGATGTGCGCCGCGCCATCCAGGCCGGGCAGAAGCTGGTGGTCGCCGAGCGCGCCATCGTGACGCCCGCCGCGCGCGACCTCGCGGACGCGCACCACGTCCTCTCGGTTGCCGGCTGGTCAGGCTGACGCACGCACGATTGGGGCGAGTGCCCCGTCCGGCCGATTACAGGACCAGGGACGACGTCTCCGGTTGCTCCGCGCGGGCCGACTGTCGAGACGCGTCGCCCGCAAGTAGTGAGGCCGTTCGACTTACTGGTTGACCGACCAGATCCGGGCGTGTAAACTTCGGAAGACTTCGGGGCCGGCCTCGCGCCGCCCCCGCGTGATGACCACGATGCCCCCGCAGTGGGGGCGACTTACGACACGGACCGGCGCCTCGCCGTTGACGTGTCGCGGAGCGCCCGGAATGCCTGGACCTCGACGGCAGAAACGCCTTTTCATCGCGCTGTTGCCGTTCATCGCGGCGTGCGGTCCCCGTCTCAAGACGCAGTCGATTCCCGTCGTTCCGGCGCACACATCCAGCACGCCCGCGGTGCACGCCAGCGCTGCGCCCAGCCCGGCCGTTCCAACCCCGGATCCGGTTGTGACGCTCATCAGCAGTTCCGACACATATTTCAAGACCGGACAGCGCGAACTGACCCAAGGTCATTTCGAGGCGGCGAAATCGGCGTTCAATCGGGCCGTGGACATCCTCATCGAATCGCCGTACGGCGCGCGCACCGAACCGCGCATCCGCGAGCACTTCGACCGCCTGATCGACCGCATCAGCGCCTACGAGGTGAAGGCGCTGGCGGAAGGTGACGGGTTCACCGAGAAGAAGTACGAATCCGCGTCCATCGACGATCTGCTCGCCCTCACGACCACCTTCGGCCCGCTAGCTGCGCCGCCCGAATTGCAGCAGGCGGTGCGCGCCGACCTGCAGACCTCGGGGCACGACATCCCGATTCCCCTCAACGAGCGGGTGCTTGCCTATATCGGGCTGTTCCAAGGGCGGCTGCACGACTTCATCGCCGAAGGCATGCAGCGCGGCAGCAAGTACCTGCCGATGATTCAAAGTGTGTTCCGGGCCGAGGGGCTGCCCCTCGACCTCGCGTACGTGCCGCTCGTCGAGAGCGCCTTCAAGCCCAACGCGCTTTCGCGAACGAAGGCCAAAGGCGTCTGGCAGTTCATGAGCGGGACGGCTACCGAGAACGGTCTCAGGCACGACTGGTACATCGACGAGCGCTCGGACCCGGAGAAGGCGACGCTCGCCGCCGCGAAGTATTTCCGCGTGCTCGGCAACCTCTTCGGCGGCGATTGGCACTTGGCGCTCGCCTCGTACAACGGCGGCCCTGGCCGTCTCCAGCGCGCCATCAAACGCGCCGGCGGCGGCGATTTCTGGACGCTGGCCGCCAACCAGCGGCTGTTGCCCCGCGAAACCCGCGAGTACGTCCCGATGATCCTGGCCGCGATTGTCATCGCGCGGAATCCGGCGCAGTACGGCTTCGCCGTCGACGGCGAGAGCGCGCCCGCGCACGAAACCGTCCGGCTGCCGCGCCCGGTCGATCTTCGGCGCGTGGCCGAGTGGGCGGATACCACGATCGACGAAATTCAGTCCCTCAATCCCGAACTGCGCCGCTGGACCACGCCGGTTCGCGACACCCAGTACGAGCTCCGCGTCCCACCGGGCACGAGCGAGCGCATCAGCGCGCGCCTCAGCGAATCGTCGGGGATCGAGTTGTCCTCCTTCAAATGGTACGTCGCCAAGCGCGGCGACACCCTGCCGCTGATTGCGCGCAAGTTACAGGTGAGCCGCAACGATCTGGCGGACGCCAACTACATGTCTGCGAACGCCCGCATCCTCGCCGGCCAGAAGCTCGTCGTGCCGCGCGAAGCGACAGCCCTTATGGCCGCCAACTCGGACCGCCCCGTCCCCGCGACCGAAGCCAGACGGACCGTGACCGAAACGGGGAATCTCGCCCACTCGTCCGAGTCGGGCCGAGTGAAGACGATCTATCAGGTCAAGCAAGGCGACACCCTGGCCTCCATCGCTCGCGTGTTCAGGACCAGCGTCGCCTCGATTCGCACCTGGAACCCCCGACTGCCAGGCAGCCACGTTGCGGCGGGCCAGCGCCTGACGGTGTACCGCCTGCCGAACTAGGGCCTAGCCCGCCCGATCAGCTTCTGCGTCTTCCGGCGCTCGCGCGTGTGGCCGTATGTGCCACGTTGCCCGCGCCCGGCCTCACTTTTCCGCCCCTTCTTGCTGAACGCGCTTCGGCCCCGCCGTTTGCATCCACCGCCCGGGTGCTCGCCAGTTTGCGGACGGCCGCCGTCTTCGGCATCGACGCCTGCCCGGTCCATGTCGAAGTGGACGTGTCGTTCGGGTTTCCCGCGTTCACCATGGTCGGCCTGCCGGACGCGAGCGTCCGGGAGAGCCGCGACCGCGTCCGGAGCGCCATCCGGAATGCCGGGTTCGAGTTCCCCCCGCATCGCATCACCGTCAATCTCGCCCCCGCTGACGTGCGGAAGGCGGGCGCGTCGTTCGACCTCCCCATCGCCCTGGGCATCCTCGCTGCGCAGGGCGTCGTCGAGCGGCGCGAGATCGCCGACTGGGTCGTCCTCGGCGAGTTGTCGCTCGACGGCGCCATTCAACCGACGCGCGGCGTTCTCCCTGTCGCGATCGCCGCCCGTCGCGAGGGGCTGCTGGCCATCCTGCTTCCCGCGGCGAACGCCGGTGAGGCCGCGGTCGTCGCCGGCCTGAACGTCATCGGCGTTCGCTCGCTCGGCGACGCCGTCGCCGCGCTCAATAATCCGACCGGGCCTGGTGCGTCGGCCTGTGCGCCACTGCCCCAGGCGCCACCGTGCCGCGGGCCGGACCTGGCGGACGTCAAGGGGCAACACTTGGCGCGCCGCGCCCTCGAGATTGCCTCCGCGGGCGGACACAACCTGCTGCTGGTCGGACCTCCCGGTGCCGGCAAGACGATGATGGCGCGACGGCTCCCGGGCATCCTGCCGCCGCTGTCGTTCGACGAGGCGCTCGAGGTGACCGCCGTGTACTCGGTCGCCGGGCTGCTGCCACGCGGCACGGGGCTGCTGACGGAACGTCCGTTCCGTGCCCCGCACCACACCATCTCCGATGCGGCACTCATCGGCGGCGGCGCCCAGCCGCGTCCCGGCGAAGTCAGTCTCGCGCACCACGGGGTCCTCTTCCTCGACGAGATGCTCGAGTTCTCGCGCCATGTCCTCGAGGGGTTGCGCCAGCCGCTCGAGGAGGGCTCGGTCGTGGTTGCGCGCGCGGCCAGGTCAACGGTCTTCCCTGCGCGCATCGTCCTACTCGGCGCGACGAACCCGTGCCCGTGCGGCTTTGCCACGGACCCCGCGCGCGAATGCCGCTGCACGCCGCAGCAGATCGCTCGCTATCGCGCCCGCTTGTCGGGCCCGCTCCGCGACCGGGTCGATCTGACCGTGGACGTCCCGGCCCTGCCGCCCGACCTCCTTGCGGGGGAAGCACCCCTTGGTGAAGCCTCGACCGTCGTCCGCCATCGCGTCTGTGCCGCGCGCGAGCGTCAGCACGCGCGGTACGGGGACGCGCGGCTCCGCCTCAACGCCGAGCTCACACCGGCCCTCATGGCCATCCACTGCCAGCCCGATGCCGCCGGCCGGCGCATCCTGGCACGCGCTATCGACCGGCTCGCGCTCAGCGCACGCGCCTACGACCGCGTGCGGAAGGTCGCGCGGACCATCGCGGACCTCGCCGGCGCCGAGGCTGTCGCCGCGGACCATCTCGCGGAGGCGCTACAATTTCGCATCCCTTGAATAATGCTCGTACGCAATTCGATGCTTCGCCGTGTATTCGCCCCGCACGTTTTTGCATTGGACACGCCTGGGCCGTGTGATACATTTTTGCAGCTGCGAACGAGCTTGCCTCGTCGTCAATCCCTTTAGATTTTGCTGAATACGTCCGGCGGATTTGTAGACGCTCACGCTATGCCATCGCGACATTACAGTGTGCTCATCACCGACCTCTCGAGCGGTGTCGTACGCCGCCTGGGCGTGCGTCTGCGTCCGGTGGTCGTCGGCGCGCTCGGCGTCCTTGCCGTCCCGGTGCTCGTCGGTCTCGGGGCCAAGTGGAGCGCGCAGGTCGAAATCGAGCAGCTGAAGGCCGAGAACCTGCTCTTGCAGGCCGAGAACGGCAACTTCCGCGCGGCCACCGGCGAGTTGACCGGCCAAATCCAGTCGCTCGAGGACGTCATCAACGACCTCGGCGCGCGTGCCCGCCTCGATCCGCAGCAGGCCCGTGCCATGCAAAAGCTGCCGGCGGTCGTCAAGTCGCGCGCGGCCGGAGGGGTCGCACCGAACCGGGCGCTCAATGACGTGCTCTCGTCGCTTTCCTCGCCCGAGGACACGTTCGGCGTGCTCAGAAACGTTCTCCAAGGCCTCGAGAAGCGTCTGAATTACGTGCGCCGCAACGTCGAGACGCGAGAAGCGCTGGCCGCCGCCACCCCCTCTATCTGGCCCGTGGACGGCTGGCTGACGGGGACGTTCGGCGGGCGCAGCGATCCGTTTACCGGCGAGCCCGGGTTTCATCAAGGGATCGACATCGCGACCGACAAGGGCCATCCTGTCTACGCGACGGCGGACGGCCGCGTCGAATCTGCCGCAGCCGCCGGGGATTACGGCAATCTCCTCGTCGTCAAGCACGCGTTCGGCCTCACCACGCGTTACGGACACCTCGGGTCGTTTGCGGTCGCGCCGGGCCAGAATGTAAAACGCGGCGACGTCGTCGGCTACGTTGGCTCCACGGGCCGCTCGACGGGCACGCATCTGCACTACGAGATTCTGGCCAACGGCAATCTCATCAACCCGCTCCAGTTGCTGACCGAGCGCCCGGCGCGCTAGCCGGCACCACGCCACGCCGGCGCCCATGCCACCGCCGCCCATGCCATGGGGTCCGGCAAAGATGCTAGAATCACCGGATACTCACATCACGGTTTTCCACCGCGTAGATGCTCGATACCCTTCTCGCCAAAGTCGTCGGGACCCAAAACGAACGTGAACTGAAGCGGCTGCGTCCGCTTGCGGCCGCGGTCAACGCGCTCGAGCCGTCGATTCAGCCCCTGTCGGACGAGCAACTCCGGTGAAAAACCCTGGAGTTCCGCGCCCGTCTCCAGCAGGGGGCCACGCTCGACGACTTGCTGCCCGAGGCCTTTGCCGTGGTCCGCGAGGCCGGGCGCCGCGTGCTCAAGATGCGGCACTTCGACGTCCAGCTCATCGGCGGCGCCGTGCTCCACAAGGGCAAGATCGCGGAGATGAAGACCGGCGAAGGCAAGACGCTGGTCGCGACGCTCGCGGTCTATCTCAACGCGCTCGCCGGACGCGGCGTGCATGTCGTCACCGTCAACGATTATCTCGCCAAACGCGACAGCGAATGGATGGGTCAGGTTTACGGCTTCCTCGGCCTGACCACCGATGTGATCGTGCATGGCATGGACGATGAGCAGCGCAAGAAGGCGTAT
>JBEQUD010000213.1:0-3897 GCA_040349235.1 Acidobacteriota bacterium | reverse complement strand
GTCGCAACGACGTCTGCCCTCGCCGACAGTTCGGCTGTTTCTCGCGAGCCGCGCTCCGCCACGTAGCGTTTGACCAGCGCGCTCGCATCCAGGTACACAATCACTCGCGGTTCTCGCTGACGAGATCCGCCACCGTCTTCCGGCCGCGGCGGACCGGCGCGACGGGCCTGGCGGGCTTCAGCCGCCGGCCACTCCACAAAATATGCCCCGCATCGACGAGGCTCTCGAGTCGCTCGTCCAATGAGCTGGCGTCGGCGATGATCCGGGCGACCGGGCGACCGTGCTCGGTGACCACGATCGTCCCACCGCCCCGAACCTCGCGCACGCACTCGCTCAGCGTCGACTTCAGCTCACGGATTCCGACTCGGCGCTCGGCCATACCCACCGCCCAACCTCGATAAATGAGACTACATTATACGATATGGAGTCATGCTATCCAGTGCGCGTCGGCGACCCGGCGCCGAGACGCGCCTGCACTTTCTGCGGTCGCGACGTCGCCCGATGGTCTATAACGTATCTCGCACGTCGAGGGCCGCTGGCCCAAGGATGGACACCCATGACGAAGACAACATCAGCAACCATCGCCGCCGCCGCGGTCGCCGCACTCACGAGTGCCGTCTGGGCCCAAACGGCTCAACGAGCACCCGAGGTTGCCAAGCCCGCAGTGGCCCCGCCGACGCGCTCGCCGAGCGAACCGGGTTTCCCCAAGCTCACCGCGGTGGGAAGCAAGCCCGGTGACATCGGCGTGCTTCACGGCGCACCGGGGATGAATCCCCCCGCGGACGCCGACGGCGACTTTCTCATCGGGCCCGATTACACACCGGCACCAGAACTGACCGTGGCCAGCGGCGTTCCGCAGGGGAAGGTGCAGCAGTTCAGCATGGATTCGAAGGACAGCAGGTTCTACAACCCGGGGATTGCCCGCGATGTGTTCGGCACGGTGGACCCGAGCAATCCCAAGACGCTCGTCGTGCACACGCATCCGATCGACTACACGCGCACGATCACCGTCTACGTGCCGAGCCAGTACGTGCCCGGCACGGCAGCGCCGTTCATCGTTACGCACGATGGGCCCGCAATGGGCCGCCCGGACATGAGCCTGCCGCACGTGCTCGACAACCTGATCGCCCAGCACCGCGTGCCGGCAATGGTGGCCATCATGATTGCGCATGGCGGCGGTGACGCGCAGGGGCACGAGCGCGGCCTCGAATACGACACGATGTCGGGCAAGTTCGCCGAGTTCATCGAGGCCGAAGTGCTGCCGCTCGTGGAGACCCACGCCAACGTCAGGCTCACGAAGGATCCCGACGGACGCGCGACGATGGGCGGCAGTTCTGGCGGCTCGGCGGCGCTCATCATGGCGTGGTACCACCCGGACCTGTACCACCGCGTCATCACGTACTCGGGCACGTATGTGAACCAGCAGTGGCCGTTCAATCCCGAAACGCCCAACGGCGCGTGGGACTTCCACGAGACACTGATTCCACGCAGCGAGCCGAAGCCGATCCGCCTGTGGATGGAAGTCGGCGACCGCGACCTCTACAACCCGAACGTCATGCGCGACGGCATGCACGACTGGGTCGAGGCCAACAACCGCATGGCGACGGTGCTGAAGGCAAAGGGCTACCACTACCAATATGTCTTCGCGCTCGATGCGGGCCACACGGACCGTCGCGTGCGGGAGCAAACGCTCCCCGAAGCGCTCGAGTGGGCGTGGAAGGGTTATCAGGCCCCACGGAAGGAACCACGATGAGTCTGGTAAGGTGCATCGGCATATCGATCGCAATCGGCGTCGCGGGTCTGCTACCCGTCGCGAGCGTCGATGCGCAAGCTCCGGCGCGCCGTGCGGAGGCGGCCGAGGCGCCGCTTCCCAAGGACATCGACCCCAGCTCCCTCGCCCGTCTCCCGTGGCCGAAGCGCGAGGATATGGACGAATACGGCAAGCAGGTGTTCGACGAAGTCGTTGGCAAGGGCCAGGCCTCGCTGCGCTTCCACAGCCCCCGGATGGCGAAGCCGCTGGCCGCGGCGCATCACTACGCGAAGTTCGAGACCGGGCTCCCTCGGCGGCTCGTCGAGATGGCCGTGCTCGTGACCGCCCGCGAACTGGACAACGAGTTCGAATGGACGCAGTGGGTGGAGCACGGGCAGGAAGCAGGCGTCAACCCTGGGAGCGGGCCGCCGGAAGTCGAACCAGCCGTCATCGACCTGATTCGGTATTGTGGACCGGTTACAAGCCTCGGCGACAAGGACGCCGCCATCGTCAACCTCGGGCGCGAGATGTTCGGCCAGCGCCATGTGTCTTCCGCCACGTTCGCCGAGTCCGTACGCTTGTTCGGCCGCCGCGGCACGGTGGACATCGTCGAGCTGATGACGCTCTATTCGATCACGGGCGCCGAGCTGGTCGCGTTCGACACGCATCTGACGAGAGGGCAGACGCCGTCGCTTCCAGACCGCGCCAGCACGCCAGCATGCGCCAGAAGCCGCATTACAGCGCCCACGCCGGACCCGGCGGCACCTCTGCCGAGCGATGTCGATCCTGATTCGAGAAGCCGGCTTCCCCACCCAACACGCGCCGACATGGACGACTACGGCAAACAAGTCTGGGACGAACTGAGCAAGACGCGTCCTGCTCCGCTTCGTCTTCCCGCCGGCCGCCTCTACAGCCCGCGGCTCGTCAAACCCCTCACCGAAGCGCACGAGTATGCGAAGTTCGGCACCGAGCTCGGCACGCGGCTCACCGAGTTGGCCGTGCTGACGACCGCGCGCGAACTGGACAACCAGTTCGAATGGACCCAGTGGGAGGAAAAGGGGCGCTCCGGACAGGCGCCTCCGGAGGCGGGGCCGGCCATCGTCGATGTCATCAAGTACTGCAAGCCGGTGACTGGGCTCAGCGAGAAGGACGCCGCTGTGATTACCCTCGGACGCGAGCTGTTTGGCCGAAACCAGGTGTCCTCGGAGACGTTCGCCAGGGCGCTCCACCTCTTTGGCCGCCGCGGCGTCGTTGACCTGGTCGATCTGATGGCGCTGTATGCCGCGACCGGTTGGGAACTGGATGCCTACGACATGCACCTGCAGAAAGGACAGCAGCCACTGCTTCCTGCGCGAGGGCCTGGCGGTTGTCCAACCCGTTGACGACTGAAGAACGCCGGCTGCACCGGGATGTGCGGCAATTGCGATCCGCCGCTCGAGCGAAGGCCAACCGCTGGTACTTCAAGACCGGGCCTGGGCAATACGGCGAGGGCGACCGGTTTCTCGGCCTGACCCTGCCGCAAATCCGGACGCTGGCGCGGACCTACCGGGATTTGTCGCTCCCGGCTGCGGTCCGGCTGCTGAAATCGCCGTGGCACGAGGAGCGGCTGCTCGCCCTCGTAATTCTGACCAGGCAGTACGCCAAGGGCGACGACGACGCACGTCGAAGAATCTACACGCTCTATCTCGGCCACACGAAGTTCGTCAACAACTGGGATCTGGTGGACTGCTCGGCTGCACAGATCGTCGGCGCGCACCTCGCCGGCGACGGTCGCACACAACTGCGGCGCCTGGCGGAGTCGTCCTCCGTGTGGGAACGCCGAATCGCGGTGATTGCGACGTTCCACTCCATCAAACGCGGGGCGTTCGACGATGCCTTGGCCATCGCGGGGATACTGGTCGGCGACACCCACGATCTGATCCACAAGGCCGTCGGTTGGATGCTGCGGGAGATCGGTAAACGTAATCGTGCGGCCGAAGAACGGTTTCTGAAGAAGCACGCGGCGGCGATGCCGCGGACGATGCTGCGCTACGCCGTCGAGCGTTTTCCCGAGCGGACGCGGCGCCGCTACCTGGCCATGCGAGCGGTCGCCAAGGCGACATCGGGGTCGCCGAGAATCCTCACCCCAGGGCGTGCCATCGCCGCAG
>JBEQUD010000173.1:0-4906 GCA_040349235.1 Acidobacteriota bacterium | reverse complement strand
GCGCATGTAGACGATGTTGTCGTGCACCAGCAGGTCGCGCCCCTCGACGAGCGCCACGCCCATCTCGCGGGCGAGGAACGCGTGCTCGAAATAGGCCGAGTTGCCGACCCCAGGCGTCAGCACCACAAAGGTCGGGTCGGACACCGCGGGCGGGGCCAACGCGCGCAACGTCGCGAGCAGCGCCTGCCCGTATTGCGCGATGGGCGCGACGTGATAGCGATCGAAGAGCCCCGGGAACACGCGCCGGGTGACCTCGCGGTTGGCGAGCATGTAGGACACGCCGCTCGGCACCCGCAGGTTGTCTTCGAGGACGACGAAGCGCCCGTCTTCCAGCCGAATGAGATCGGTGCCCGACACCGAGACGTAGATGTCGCGGTGCAGGTGCACGCCGCGCATCTCTCGCCGGTAGTGGCGGCAGCTGTAGACGAGATCCCGCGGGACGACGCCCTCGGCCAGAATCCGGCCGTCGTGGTAGACGTCCTTCAGGAACATGTTGATGGCGGTCAGCCGCTGCGCGAGGCCGCGCTCGAGCGTCTCCCATTCGGCGGCGGTGATGATGCGCGGGAGCAAGTCGAACGGGAAGATGCGCTCGGTGCCCTGGTCGTCCCCATAAACCGTGAACGTGATGCCCTGCGTCAAGAAGGCCTTGTCGGCCTCCATCTGCCGCTGCGCCAGGTCGGCCTGCGACGCGGCGCGCAGATCCTCGAACAGGGGACGGCAATGGGCGCGCGGCCGGCCGGACGGGTCGAACATCTCGTCGTAGTGCCCGGCGAGGTTGTAGCCCGTAAACAGCGCGCCAAACGGGGACGGCGACAGGGAGGACGGTACAGGGGCTGCCATTTTGTCGATAGTTACCAAATCAGTGACAGAAATGTCCTACTAAACGCTTTTGCGCCAATCTTGCCGGGCCGCAGCGTTCGCTGTCGTGGAAGCGAGCAAGAGGTGCGCCAGCAAAACGGGGCCTGAACGCGCGTCCGAGCCGCAGGAACCGCGCGCCTGCGACGTCCAGAGCGCGCCGCCCATTGCGACAAATCACACATAAATGAAGGCGAAATGTCTTCAGCAGACATCTATGTCACCAGTCGAAACCCCATCGACAAGACTTCTACCCGTGATTCGTGAGACAGTCGAGGCAGCGTTCTTGCTGGACCCACCGTACTACAGGCCGCGTGTTTCGGCACGCATCGTTCCCGGAGGCATATCTTGACCAGCGGAGAAGCGACCCCCGCCCAGGACGGCTCGCTCTGGACCCTTGATGAAATCGCGCGGCTCGTGTCGAGCGCCGGCAGCGCGTCCGAAACGCTCACGAATCTCGTACACCTGATTCGGGCGCGGTTTGGCACCGACGTCTGCTCCATCTATCTGCTCGAGCCCGATCGCGCGAATCTCGTGCTCGCGGCCACGGTCGGGCTGCGCCAGGAGAGCGTCGGACGCGTGCGGATGCGGCTCAGCGAAGGGTTGGCCGGCCTGGTCGCCGAGCAGTTGCAGGCGCATTCAGTGGCCGACGCCATGATGCACCCCCGCTTCAAGTATTTCCGCGAGTCGGGCGAGGATCCATATCGTTCGTTCCTCGGCGTCCCCGTCGTGGACCGCGGCATCCTGCAGGGCGTGCTCGTGCTCCAGACCGTCGAGCCCCGCATGTTCGGCGCGGAGGACGAGCGGCGGCTCGTGATGGCCGGAAGCCAGCTGGCCTCCATCGTCGCCGAGGCCCGCACCCTGGGCCAATTCGTGGCGCCCGCGCACCAGCGGCTCGTCGCCTTGGCGCAGAACCTCTGGTGGAGCTGGGACGCGGAAACCATCACGCTCTTCCGCGAGCTCGACCCGGTGTTGTGGCGCGAGCTCGACAACAACCCCATCGCGATGCTCCAGCAGATCCCGATCGACAAGATCGAGGAGCGGGCGTCGGAGCTGGCCTTGCACAGCCGCATCAATTACACCTACCGCCGGATGCGCGAGTATCTGCAGTCGCGCAAGACGTGGGGCGCCCGGCACGGTGGTGTCCTGCGGGCGCGGCCCGTCGCGTACTTCTCGGCCGAGTTCGGGCTTCACGAATCGCTGCCCATCTACTCGGGCGGCCTGGGTATCCTTGCCGGGGATCATCTGAAGAGCGCGTCCGACCTGGGCATTCCGCTGGTCGCGGTGGGTCTCTACTACGACCAAGGCTACTTCCGGCAGCGGCTCGACAGCAGCGGTTGGCAGCACGAGGACTACATCAACGTCGAGAGCCAGCGGCTGCCGATGCAGCCGGCGCTCGGCGACAGCGCGCCCATCGTCGTGTCCATCGACACGCGGACCGGCACCATCCTCGCGCGCGTGTGGCAGGTGTCGGTCGGCCGCATCACGCTCCTCCTGCTCGACTCGAACGTCGAGGGCAACCGGCCCGAGGACCGCGAGCTGACCGCGCGGCTCTACGGCGGTGATCAGCGCGTCCGCATCCGGCAGGAACTGCTGCTCGGGGTCGGCGGCGTCCGCGCGCTCGAGTCCCTCGGCATCAGCCCCTCGGTGCTGCACCTCAACGAGGGGCACAGTGCCTTCGCGAGCCTCGAACTCGTCCGCCACCGCATGGCCAGCGAGGGTATCGATGCGTGGGAGGCCCTGCGGCGCGTCTCGTCACAGGTCGTCTTCACGACGCACACCCCGGTCCCGGCCGGCCACGACCGCTTCCCAGGGCATCTCATTGAAGAGCATCTCGGCCCGCTGCGCGAGGCGCTCGGCATGAATCACGACCAGCTGATGTCGCTCGGACGCGTCGATGCGAACAACCTCGGCGAAGAGTTCTGCATGACGGTCCTGGCACTGAAGTCGTCGCGGCGCGCGAACGCCGTGTCGTCGGTCCACGGCCAGGTGTCGCGCGCGATGTGGACGTCGCTCTTCCCCGGCGCCGGCGAAGAGCGCGTGCCCATCGGGCACATCACCAACGGCGTCCACGTCAACACGTGGCTCGCGCCGCAGATGCGCCAGGTCTACGACCGCCATTTCGGCCCCGACTGGCCGCACCGCGCGGGCGACTCCGGCTTCTGGGAGGGTATCGATGCGGTGGACGACGGCGAGCTCTGGGAGACGCACCAGACGCTCAAGGTGCGGCTCATCGAGGTCGCGCGGCGCCGCGCCGCACTGTGCGCCGAACGGCGCGGCGAATCGCCAGCGTTTATCAACCAGATGCGCCGCTCCCTCAGCCTGGACGCCTTGACGATTGGCTTCGCGCGCCGCTTCGCCACCTACAAGCGCGCCAACCTTATCCTCCAGGATCTCGAGGCCATGGTGCATCTCATCAACAACGCGCAGATGCCCATCCAGTTCGTGTTCGCGGGCAAGTCGCACCCGCACGACCGGCCCGGCAAGGAAGTGCTGCAGCAGATCGCGCAGCTCACGCGCGACCCGCGCTTTGCCGGCAAGGTGGTGTTCATCGAGGACTACGACATCAGCGTCGGGCGCTTCCTCGTCCAAGGCGTCGATGTCTGGCTGAACAACCCCAGGCGCCCGCTCGAAGCCTGCGGCACGAGCGGCCAGAAGGTCGTCTTGAACGGCGGCCTCAATCTCTCCGTGCTGGACGGCTGGTGGGCAGAGGCCTACGACGGGCTGAACGGGTTCGCCATCGGCACGGGCGATACCCATTCGTCGGAGGAACTGCACGACCGGCGGGACGGCATCGACCTGATCAAGGTGCTCCGCGACACCGTGATTCCGCTCTACTACGACCGGGACCGGGACGGCCTGCCGCGCGCCTGGATCGCGCGCGTCAAGCAGGCCATGCGGACCCTCGGCTGGCGCTTCAGCGCCGACCGCATGGTGAAGGATTACGTCAGCAAGATGTACATCCCCGCCGCCGGCGGCACGAGCAGCGACGTCAGCCGCTGACGGACGATACGCGCGAATTTCCACACTCAACGTGAGCAGGATCGAGGATGGGCCATGGACGGGCCCGATCCTCGGTCCGTCCCGCCCTCCACTCGCACATAAGGACGAATCCCCAGTTGGGGTTTCGCCTAAATTCCCAGCAGCCTCTGGGCGTTGCCGGAGAGCACCAACGCCTTGTCCCGGTCTGAGAGCTGGGAGTTGCGCACGACCTGCAAGGTGGGGGTGGCTTCGTTGTTGGTGCCAAAGAGGATGCGCTCGGCGCCAAGGGCCTTGACGAGGGATTCGATCGCGGACTCGCTGCCGTGAACGAAGGGCGCGATGTCGAGCAGGACGTTCTTTCGCCGCCGCGCGATCTGCCGGGCCTGTGCGAGGTCGTCGCTGGTCCCCAATCCGGACAATGCGACGAAGGTCAGGTCGGGGAACTCTTCGAGCAGCATGTCCAGCCGCCACCACGCTTCGTACTCTTTCTCCCTGACATGGATAAAGGGTACCAGCTTCAATGTCTGGGCCTGCTTGAGGAGCGGTCGCATGAAGGCATGGTTAATCTGGATGCCGTTATCGACATGGTGCCACGCGACGCCCCGCAGCTTGAGGTCCTTGGCGATGCGTTCGAGCTCCCGGAGCGACGCCTCGCCGTGGTGCACCTCGACGATGCCGATGCCGGCCGGGAAACGGTCCGGATACTTGGCGACATAGCCGGCCACCATGTCGTTCATCCACCGCGTGTTCACAATGCCTTCCGCCTTACGGTAGCGCCATCCCGGCGAGATCACGGACTTGGCAATGCCGTAGCGATCCATGTAGGCGACGCGCGACGGGTAGTCCTGGGCGATGAACTCGGCCACGGTGCCGAGCGGCGCGAAATCCTCCGAGCGCGGCTCGATGTGCACGTGAATGTCGATGGGCTTGTCCCAATCGCCCAGAGTGAGCGAGCGCGTCTGCGGCGCCGGACGTTGTGCCTGCGCCCCGAGGGACGCCGAAGTGCCGGCCGCGAGCCCGACGCCGCCGAGGCTCTTGATCGCTTGACGCCGCGAATATCTCTTGTCCA
>JBEQUD010000165.1:0-5249 GCA_040349235.1 Acidobacteriota bacterium | reverse complement strand
CCCAGAGGAACATCCGGTGCCGGTTGGTCATGGTGAGGCCCAGGCTCAGCAACCACGACGCCATCGACACCATGAACACCAGCCACACGATGGCAATCGTGTAGTGCAGCCGGTTGCGCGACGCGGGCAGCGTCACGAGCGATCGGCCTCCTCGGCGGCGGCCACGAGCGCGTCGATGGCGACGGCCAGCGTGTCCTCGTCATGCGCCATCGAGAGGAACAGCACTTCATACGCCGACGGCGGCAGGTAGATGCCGCGCTTCAGCGCCGTGTGAAAGAACTTCGGAAACCACGCCGCGTGCGCCGGCGGGATCGTGTCCGGGCGGCGGCACCGTGCCTCGCCGCCCTTGCGGATCCAGACGATCGACGCGTGCCGGTCGACGTGGACGGACGGCGCCGAGGCCGCGAAGCGCTCGCGGAGCTGGCGCACGAATCCCGCGGCGCGCGCGTCGAGCGCAGGCCATCCGTCGAGCGACGCCATGCGCGCGAGTGTCGCCAGTCCTGCCCGCATGCCGACCGGATTCGCGCTCAGCGTGCCGGCCTGGTACACCGGGCCGGCCGGCGCGACGAGCACGAGCAGATCGGCCCGGCCGGCATAGGCGCCGACGGGAAATCCGCCGCCGATGATCTTGCCGTAGCACACGAGATCCGGCCGCAGATCGAACGCGCCGGATGCGCCCTGCAGGCCCGTCCGGAACCCGGTGATCACCTCGTCGAGCACGAGCAGCGCGCCGGCCTCGCTGCACCTGGCGGCCACGTGCGTCAGCCACTCGCGCCGCTGCGGCAGCAGGCCGTAGTTGGCAGGCACGGGTTCGACGATGACCGCGGCGATGTCCGCCGCGTGCGCGTCGAAGATCGCGTCGAACGCCGCTTCGTCGTCGAGCGGCACGACGAGCGTGTGCGTGAGCGCGTCCCCGGGCAGGCCCGCGCTCGTGGCGGCGGCCGCGCCGGCGAGACCGCTGCCCGCGCGCACCAGCAGGCCGTCGGCGTGGCCGTGATAGCAGCCTTCGAACTTCAGGATGCGCGAACGGCCGGTCGCGGCGCGGGCGACGCGCAGCGCGGACATCACGGCCTCGGTGCCGGACGACACGAATCGCACGCGCTCGACCCACGGGACGCGGCCGATGATCCACTCCGCGAGCGCGAGCGAGTACGGCTCGCACGCGCCGTACGTCCAGCCGTCGTCGACGGCCCGGTGCACCTCGGCCGCCACGACGGGATCGGCGTGGCCCAGGATGAGCGGGCCGAAGCTCAGACAGAAGTCGATGTAGCTCGCGCCCGTGACGTCGGTGAACCGCGGGCCCGCGGCCGAGGCCACGAAGACGGGCGTGCCGCCCACACTCTTGAAGGCGCGCACGGGGCTGTGCACGCCGCCGGGCGCGGTTCGCACCGCGCGATCGAAGAGATCCTGGTTGGTCATGCCAGTCCGAGTGCCCGGGCGCGCCGCGCGCCGTAGGTGATGATGAACGCCGCACCCGCGCGGCGGAACACGTGCCACGTCTCGATCAATGCGGCATCGAAATCGAGCAGGCCGCGATCGGCCAGCGCCACCAGCCCGCCGTATTCCCCGCTGACCTGGTAGGCGCCGACGGCTACGCCCGTGCGATCGCCGATCGGACGGATCAGATCGATCGACGTCATGCCCGGCTTCACCATCAGCAGGTCCGCGCCTTCCGCCGCGCACCGCTCGCCCGACGCGATCGCGTCGCGCCGCGACCGGACGTCGATCTGGTAGTGCCGCCGGTTGCCGAACTGCGGCGCCGAGTCCGCGGCGTCGCGGAACGGGCCGTAGAACTGGCTGGCGAACTTCGTGCTGTAGCTCATGATGGGCACGGCCTGATGGCGCGCGCCGTCGAGGGCCGCGCGAATCCACGCCGTGCGGCCGTCCATCATGTCGCTGGGGCTGATGCCATCGGCGCCCGCATCCGCGCTGACGACGGCGGACCGTGCCAGCGCCTCCAGCGTCGGCTCCAGATCGATTCCGCCGTCCTTGTCGAGCAACGCGCAATGTCCGTGCGTCGTCCACGAGCACAGACAGGTATCGACCCAGAGGTGCAGCGCGTCGCCGAAGCGCTGCTTGATGGCGGCGATCGTGGCGCCGAGCGAATGGAAATCCGGACGGCGCTCGCTCTTGCCCGACGGCACGCCGAAGAGCAGGAAGTGCCGCAC
Organism: Acidobacteriota bacterium; assembly: GCA_040349235.1. GTDB lineage: Bacteria > Acidobacteriota > Vicinamibacteria > Vicinamibacterales > CAVVIG01 > JBEQUD01. Next base: position 3,081 of record JBEQUD010000165.1, on the reverse strand, counting down.
GCCGGCGTCCACGTCGCGCGCGATCGCCTCCAGCACGGTCGATCGATTGTGCAGCGCGTTGTCGCCCAGGCCGGCAATCGGCTCCGGCGCGCCGAGTCCGTCGACGACGAAGATCGGTTGAATGAGCTGGGCCGCGGAGAACGTCGTCTCGGCCAGCATGTCGCGCAGGTGCGGCGTCCGCCGCAGCCGCAGGCGCGACCACGGTGCGTGAGGAGAGGTCATCGAATCACGCTCTGAAGCCATTGATCGTAGTCCAGCCAGACGCGCGCCCCGGACGACGGGCCCAGCGTCTCACGAATCACCCGCGACGTGCGCCCCGGACCGCTGGCGTGCCGCTGCGTACGGATGGCGGGAAAGCGCTCGAGGGCCCGCAGGAAGAGGCTGCCGCTGGTCCAGAAGAAATGGGTGCGCTGCTCGAGGTCGTCCGGCAGCGCGTGCTCTACCGCGTATGTGGCCACCGCGTCCGGATCGCCGGAGTCGGCATGCGTCACGCGGAGCCAGTTCGTCGGGTGGCTGGCCAGGACGTCCACGTTCGGCGCCTCGCCGTCGCCGAGTCCCTCGGCGCCACCGTGGACCCAGATGCCCCGGCCGGCGAGCTTTTCCCAGGTGCGCGAGCCCGCGACCCAGACAATCTGCGACCTGCCGGGCACGAACGCCGCGGGCAGGGCCTCCGCGCGGGCGATCCACAGACCGGCGGCATCGGCCGGCACACGGGCATCGGCCGACGGCCGGCGCGCGCCGCGATCGCGTTCGTCGCGTCGCGGCCAGATCGCGGCCTCGTCCACCCGCGGCCACGCGTCGCCCTGGAGGCGCAGCGACCAGACCTCGCGCTCCTCGCCGCCCGGCATGCGGCCGCGCACGCTCGTCACCACGCCGTAGTCGCGCACGCGGACTGAGGCGCCAATCGCCTCGTGGCATCCGCCGCCGGCGTCGGCGAGGATGCGCCGCTCTTCGTCGACGGCGTGGTGCGTCGGCGCGTGGTCGATCGCGCTCACCGCGTCGCGGACGTCGCCGGCGTCAGCCGCGATCTCGACGGCCAGCGCGCCCTGGGCCGGCGCCGTCGGAAACTCGCGCAGCGGCAGCACCATCCACCGGCACTCGTCGATGGCGGCGCGAACCGCGCGCGCGATCGCGGGCGTGGCGGCCGGAGACAGCAGCCGATCCAGCGCGGCCTTGGCCACGATCAGGCCGTGTCCTTCGCCGGCCACGAGCTTGGCGAGTCGTGTCGGGATGTTGCCGCGCACGGCGGTCGTGCCGATGGTCGCCACGGACCACGGCAGCAGGGGCGCGAGCGCGCGTTCGATTTGCCACATGCGGCGCGGCGACGAGGTGAGGATCGTGAGCGCACCGGGCCGCGCGTCGACGACGTCCCGGCGTACGAGGAGGACGTCTCGCGCATCGGCGCGCTCGATGGTCGCGGCTATGGCCGTTCCCGGATGCGGCTCGATCGGCAGATCCTTCCACGAGTGCACGACGACATCCGCCCGCCGATCGACGAGCGCCTGCGAGAGATCGGTCGTGAAGAGGCCCTTCTCGGTCGCGTCCCAGAGCGCGATGCGGCGATCGCGGTCGCCTTCCGACGACTGCGTCGCGAGCGTGACGTCCAGTGACGGCCAGCGCGCGCGGAGGGCGGCCGCCACGAGGCGTGCCTGAAGCGTGGCCAGATCGCTGGCGCGGCTGAGGACTCGGATCCGCATAGCTAGGAGGTGCGCAGGCTCGATCGGGAGGACGGCCGAGGTACCCGGATCGCTGACATTCCGAGAATATCGCGCCGACTGGAGATTCGTCCGACTCTTGTCAGATCCGTTGACGGACCAATCTGGTCGGCTTTAGAATCTCCGTGGCTCGTGAGACGTGTCTCACTTAGCCCCTGCGGCTGGACCCGGTGTCCGGCCGATGCCCGCCACGTCACGCGCTTTGGAGATGTCATGGCCCTCGTCTGTCGCTCGTCCCTTCGTCCGTTTCGTTCCAGGCAGGGGACCCCATGCTGATCAGCATTCCCGACGTCCTCACGCCCGACCAGGTGGCCCACGCCCGCAGGCGTCTGGACGCCGCCGACTGGGCTGATGGCCGCGTGACGGCGGGTCACCAGTCGGTGCGCGTGAAGCACAACCTGCAGCTGCCCGAGAGTCACCCGGTGGCCCTGGAGCTCGGCGAGGTCGTGCTCGCCGCCCTCCAGCGCAGCTCGCTCTTCATGTCCGCCGCCTTGCCCTTCAAGGTGTTTCCCCCGCTGTTCAATCGCTATGAGGGGGGGCAAGCCTTCGGCAGTCACGTGGACAACGCGATTCGCCAGGTGACCGGCACGCCGCATCGCGTGCGCACGGACCTGTCGGCCACGCTCTTTCTCCACGATCCGGACGAATACGACGGCGGCGAGCTCTGCGTCGAGGACACGTACGGCGTGCACCGCGTGAAGCTGCCCGCCGGGGACATGGTCCTCTACCCGGCCACGAGCCTGCACCACGTGACGCCCGTCACTCGGGGCGCGCGCGTCGCGTCGTTCTTCTGGATTCAGAGCATGGTGCGCGACGACGGCCAGCGGACGCTGCTGTTCGACCTCGACACGGCGATTCAACGGCTCACGGTCGACGTGCCGGACCATCCGGCCGCCGTGCAACTGACGGGCGTGTACCACAACCTGATCCGGCGCTGGGCGGACCTGTGATGCGGCTGCCATTTCGGCGCGTGTTGTTCTGGTCCCACCTGCTCTGCGGCGTGACCGCCGGGTTGGTCGTCCTCATCATGTGCGTGACGGGTGTCGCGCTCACGTATCAGCGACAGATGCAGTACTGGGCGGACACGCGCGACTACCGCGCGATGCCCGCCCCCGGCGCGGTGCGCGCCCCGGCGGCGGCCCTGATCGCCGCGGCGCAGGGCGTCGATCCGGCCGCCACTCCGACGACGATCGCCTACCGGGCCGATCCGGCGCTGCCGGTGGCGGTTGCGCTGGGGACGCGGACGCTCTACCTGAATCCGTACACCGCCGTTGTCTATGGCGAAGGGCGTGGACAGGGGATGCGGCAGTTCTTCAGCACGATGACCTCGTGGCATCGCTACCTCGGCCGTGCCGGTGAGGGCCGC
>JBEQUD010000143.1:0-7456 GCA_040349235.1 Acidobacteriota bacterium | reverse complement strand
CCAACCTGTCCAATCTGTCCGGCATGTTGGGCCTGACCTGGCACCTGCCGGGATATCAGGCGGACGAAACGCCGCCTGGGGGTGCGCTTGTCTTCTCTCTGTGGCGCGACCCTGCAGCCGGGACGGACGTCGTCAGGACGGAGTACCTTGCGCAGACACTCGACCAGATGCGCAGCGCCGACACCTTGACCCTTGCCAGGCCGCCCGCACGACAGGGGTTGGCGATCCCCGGATGCCGAGCGGCGGGCACGAGGACAGACTGCTCGTGGGACGCCTTCGAGCACGTCGTTCAACAGGCCATCGATCCGGCGTTCGCACGCTGAAGCATAGGCAAGCCGACGTCGCGCGCGGCCCCGCTGCCCGGGCGGTGCACCTTCGGGCGGTCGAGGCGCCGCCGGTGCTGATTGCCGTGACCTGCGACCGCGAACGGTCGCGGCAACTACGGCTTAACGCTCAGCGGGCCACGCACGGTCAATCGGCTTGGCCGGGTCGGCGGTAATCTGCAACACCGCACAGTGGTGGTACGTGTAATTCCCGGGATTGTTGGCGCCGTGCTCGGCCATGAACTGCACGACCTGAAGGGTGCACCGCTTGCACGTGATGTTGGGCAGTTGCACGTCGGTTTCGAACGGCGCGTCCGTTTTAGCCGTATGGACCCACAGGCCGTCGGCGAGCACCGGTAGCTGGGGCGGATTCTGGATCGTGGCCGAGACCGATCGCGGGCCGCGCTCCGACGGTGTGGTGACGACCTCAGGGTCCGGAGGCAGCTCGACTGGCGAGTTCACGGCCAACGCCACGCGGTAGTGGCCTGGATGGTAGACCGTCTCCTGCACTTTGATGTGGATGGGGCGCCCGCCGGTCACCTGACCGACGACATAGCTCGGCTTGCCCCAATCCGCGTTGGTGCCTCCGCAGGGACCTGCCTTCTGCGGGTCGCCCAGTTGGTTTTCGATGAGCCACGAGGCCGGCTCGAGCAGACGAAAGTGCGCGAAGGATGTTGCGGGCACCACAGCCGCCAGCAACCCGACGCCCAGAAGAACCCGCGCTGTGTGCTGCATGATTGTCTCCTCGTAAAATGTGAGCGACCCGGTGGGGCCGGCAGGCCAACCCGCCCAAATCGCCCGAGTCCCTGGATAGAGGTACAAAGGTACACGAAACCCCGGTTCCCGGCGTCTGAGGCGCATTGGCGCCAGAGGAGAAGCGCGTGAAGAGACAGAACCACTGGTCAGCAGGCACAGCCCTGTCTATAGCCGTGCTGTGTGGTGGCCTTGTTGGGCCGGCGTCGGCGCAGACGACGCCGGCGACGCGCTCGGTGTACGAGCGCTACACCGAACCAATTCAGTTCTACAAGACTGGTCTCGGCGAGTTCAAGAAGCCGATCTCGACCAAGAATTCGGACGCGCAGGCATATTTCAACCAGGGCTTCCAGATGATGTACGCCTTCGCCAAGCCGGAGGCCGTGCGCTCGTTCCGCGAATCGTGGAAGCGGGACGGCGACTGCGCCATCTGCTACTGGGGCGAAGCCTGGGCGTGGGGCTCGTATCTCAACGCCCCGATGACGCCCGAGGAAGCGCCCTACGCGTACGCCGCCATTCAAAAGGCGGTGAGCCTGAAAGACCATGCCGATACGAAGGAGAAGGCGCTGATCGATGCGATGACGGTCCGTTACGTCGAACACTTTGACGCGTCCACGCGCCTTCAGCAGGACAAGGGGTATGCGGAAGCGATGCGCAAGGTCTCCGAGCAGTACCCAGACGATCTGGAAGTCGCCACGCTCTATGCCGACGCCCTGTTCCTGCTCGAACCGCGGCGCGGGAGCCGCGATATCAACGATCCGAACGTCAAGCGGCTGCACGAAGTGCTCGAGGGCGTGCTGTCGCGCGATGTGCACCACCCGGGCGCCTGTCACCTCTACGTGCACGCCACCGAATCGACCGTTGTCCCTGGCCGCGCGGAAGCGTGCGCGCAGTTCCTCGGAAGCTCGATTCCCGGGGCCAGCCACATCAACCACATGCCGTCACACACCTGGAACGAGGTCGGGCGGTGGGGCGACTCGGTCCGCGCGAATCTCGAGGCGTGGCATTCCGACCTGAAGGCGTCGATTGGCGAGGGCTTCGCAATCTACCCGGAGCACAACCTGCACATGCTGCTCTACGCCGCGTCGTACGACGGCCAGGGGGCCATCGCGATGCGCGCCGGGAAGGATTACGCCAAGCTGACCGGCCAGTCGTTCTATGAAGTGTTGACGTTGCTGCGATTCGGGCGCTTCGACGAGATCGCCGCGGTGAGGAACCGGCCCGCACAGGAGCCGCAGGGCGGGCTCTGGGACTTCGCCCAGGGTTACGCCAGCCTCAAGCAGGGTCAGGCCGACTTCGCCAAGGTCTATCTCGAGCGGGTTCGCACGATCGCCGACACGTCGAAGGCATCGTTCCGCGTCAGTTCAGCCAAGGGCTTGCTCGGTGCCGTCGCCGGCATCCTCGACGGCGAGATCAGGCGCATGTCGGGCGATCTGCCTGGAGCGATTGCGGCGTTCAAGACCGCCGCGGACACCCAGGAGGGATTGACCTACGACGAGCCCGAGCCGCTGCCGTTCTCCGCGCGGCACTGGCTTGGCGCGGCGCTGCTCGAGGCGAAGGAGTTCGCCGAGGCCGAAGCCGTCTACCGCGCGGAATTGAAGCACCATCCGCACAATGGCTGGTCGCTCCTGGGGCTGCAACAGGCGCTGGCGGGACAGGGCAGACAGGACAGGGCGGTCGAGGATGACCTGACGGCCAGTTGGTCGCGGTCGGACACCTGGATTCGATCGTCGCGGTTCTGAATCGTCGCTTGACAGGCGCCTGTCCACCGCAATATAACCACATGGTTAATTAACTGATCGGCACGATATGCAGACGCACGTCCCGGATTCCCTGAGCCAGACCTTCGCGGCTCTTGCCGACCCTACCCGGCGCGCGATGCTGGCCCGCCTCTCGAAGGGGCAGGCGAACGTCTCGGACCTGGCGCAGCCCTTTCTGAACGACATGAGCCTGCCTGCCGTGACCAAGCACCTCAAGGTGCTCGAGCGGGCGGGCCTCGTGACGAAGACGCGAGAGGCTCAGTGGCGGCCATGCACGCTCAACGGTGCGCCCATGAAGGACGCGGTGGCGTGGATGGAACAGTACCGCGAGTTCTGGGAGCAGAGCCTGGATCGGCTAGGCGAGTACCTCAAGACGCTGACGGCGCAGGATGGGCGGGCCGCAACGAAGAGGGCGAAAGGAAAAGGAAAAAGAGATGGCCGGAAGAAGTAGGTCGAACGAGATCAGGATCAGCCGCGTCTACGACGCCCCTGTGAAGACGGTCTGGGACGCCTGGACGGATTCCGGACAGGTGGCCCAGTGGTGGGGGCCCCGCGGCTTCACGATCACGACGCACAGCAAGGATCTGCGCCCCGGGGGCCACTGGGCCTACACGATGCACGGCCCCGACGGGACCGACTACGCGAACAAGACGATCTACCATGAGGTCGAGCCGTGCGCTCGGCTTGTGTACGACCACGGCGGAAACGACGATCGCCCGCCGCTGTTTCGTGTGACGGCGACGTTCGCCGAGGTCAAGGGCCAGACGCGGATGGAGCTGTGCCTCACGCTGCCCACTCCCGAGGAGGCCGAGCAGACGCGTCAATTCATCAAGAAGGCCGGTGGCAATTCGACGTGGGACCGTCTCGCCGAGTACTTGGCGGAAGAGTCAACCGGAAAACGGGTATTCGTGATCAACCGCTCGTTCGACGCGCCCATCGAGAGGATGTACCAGATGTGGACCGACCCGGCGCACCTCAGCACGTGGCTGGCACCGACCGGATTCACGATTGCGTATCTGCGCGCTGACATCAGGCCGGGCGGGAGCACGCTGTGGAGGATGACCAACGGCCACGGCATCACGATGTACGCCCGCGCCGAGTACCGAGAGATCACGCGGCCCCACCGCATTGTCTACGTCCAGAACTTCTGCGACGAGAGCGAGACGCTCGGCCGCCACCCGTTGGCTCCGACGTGGCCTGCCTACATGCTCACCCAGGTGACGCTCACCGAAGAGGGGCCCGAGCACACGCGCGTGACTGTCGAGTGGGAACCCTACGGCGACGCGACGCCGGCCGAGATCGCCACGTTCGTGGCGGGTCGCGCCGGGATGACGGCGGGGTGGACGGGCTCCTTCGACAAGCTCGAGGAAGTGCTCGCGGCCGGCTGACGGGAGTCTGCATGGCCACCGTCAGAAATCGCTGTGGCTACGGAAGAACGTAACGGACGTTGACATAGAACATGCCCATCGTGGCGTCCGCCGGGGTCCCGCCCGGCACCGAAAATGGTGTCCGCTTCAAGTAAGAGTACTGCAACATCAGCTGCATGCCGCCGAACTTGGGGTCCCTGAAGAACGTTTGTGTCAAGCCGAGGGTGGATTCCTGGATTTTGTGATTCGCAGCGGTCGAGGCGGGAATGCCGTAGCCAATGGGTGTCTTGCCATCCGCGTCAAGCGTCGTGTTCTGCTCGGCCTCGGCGACGCTGTAGTAGCCATACACCAGGGTCTTCGGCGTTGCCTGAACTTCTGCCCCGTAGATGCCCGACCACGTCTTCGCCAGAGACAGACTGAAGTCCGCGTTGACGATGAAGTCGGGCATGTTGGTGTTCGCGATATAGCGACCGCCGCCGCTCGAGACGAAAGTGGTCGCGATCAGCTTGAAGTTGGTGACGGGCTCGAGTACCAGATTGATGGACCCGCCGGTGCCGGTCCCAGTCGATGTCGTGTTCGTCGTGGGATTGAAGGTCTTGAACCCGGACACCAGCACTGCTGCATCGATGTGCTGATGCGTCCTGCCCGTTTTCGGATCGAAGGCGATCTTGCCGATGATGTCCGGATAGGCGTTAGGAACCGGGCTGGACGCGCCGATGGCGCTTCCTCCCGAACCGGTATCCACCTCCGCCGGGGTGAACTTCGCTGGCAGCACCACAGCGCCGCCCGTGTACTGCTCCGGGTTCTCGATCGAGACGCCGGCGGTCACGGCCCGACTGGCATGGGCGATGAAACGGAACTGCGGCGTGCGGCCCCAGGTCAGCCCCATCTGGTAGTTCGTGTCCACGTCCTGAGTGAAGAAGAGGTCGCCCGGCGCCGGTGAGAGCCCCGCACGGTTGGGGGTGATGAAGCTCCAGGACTGCCCGGCGAGGAACTCGAACTTGCCTGAGGTGAATTGCACCCAATACAGCCGCATCCGCAGCCCGTCCGAGTTGCTGGTGATGTTCAAGTTCTGGGCCGTGTTCCCGAGGAAGTCCGCCTCCAAGTAGCCCTTGAGGTCGGCCGCGCCGACCTTGCTCGTCGCCTGGAGCGTGAGTCGTGAGTTCTGCGCCGAGAACCGCGTCTCGCTGAGGTTCCCGTTGGGGTTCAGTCCAGCCGTTGTTGCCGTAAACGGGAACGCGGAATAGTTCGTTCCGAGGCCGTTGCCCGGATTCGTGGAACGGGTCACGGACGTCATGTCCATGAACCCGCCGATGGTGAAGTCCGCGTCGCCGATGTGGATGGTCAAGGGGGACGTGGACGTGGGCTTCGCGGTCGTCGTTTGCGGGGCCGCGTCGGGCGCGGGCCCCTCGCCAGCGCGCGCGGCCGGTGCGACGGCCACTAGGATTGCGAGTGAAAGACCAATGCGGGAACGCGTCAAGGCAGACCTCCTGAATGTCAGAGCACGGCTCGGGTATGACAGCCATAGTGGGGAGGTCGTGTTTCGCGTGCGCGTCGCGCAGGTAACGGCCCGGTTAAATCAGCGCTGTTAACAACAATGAAATCATTCGGACATGCGGTCGATATGTGATGGTGATTCGTGCGTTATTGTTCCCTTATACGAAGCGACGCTAGACGCATCTCGTTGCTGAGGGCGAGGCAGCAACGGCGCACGCGATTGAGGCGCGTCCTACACATCTGGACGGTTGAATCCCGCGGGGCTCAACGGCAGCTGGCGGTAGCTCAACGGCGGCTGGCGGTAGACTGGGGGCCAGGAGGCACGATCCCATGCCGCACGTCGTCGTTGAACAGGCCGGTCCGCTCGCGGCGGTGTCTGCCTCGCTCGATCCCTTCGTCGTCACGGATGGGAATGTGATCCTTCGGATCACCGATGTCTTTCTCAACCGGCGCGGGACGATGATGTTGCTCGAAGCCGTCGTCGTCGATAAACCCCGATCACAGACCTTCTTCGTCCAGCTCTCCCAGAAAGATCAGGCGATCACCGTGCGTCTGCTGCCGGCCACCGATCCTGAGGAGAAAACACCCGCGGTCAAACGCCTCATGGCGCTCGTCGCACGGCGCATTCGCCAGATCGTACCGCAGAGCCGCTACGGGAAGACCAACCTTCAAGACTTCTTGACCGAGCCCGATGTCTGAGGAGGCTGGCGCCGGAGGACCCGCCGACCTTACTCCACGGAGATCTTGGTCCCCTGCCACGCCGGCTCGCTCCTCGCCGCAATCTGTTCGTCCAGCAGGGCCCGCAACCCTTTCAAGACTTCCAGGTGCGCGGCCTGGAAGTGCTGGCTGACCGCCTCGGACGGCGCGAGCCGACGGAGAAATGCGGTCAACAGCGGACCCGCGCCCCGGCACCCGCAGTCGCACGCGTCTGTGTGTCGGTCTCACTCATGATGCCTCCCCCAGTTCGGCGATCAAGGCGTTGGCGCGTGCCGACCGAACGATCGTCGTGGTCGGGGCGGGTATTGCTGGGTTGTTGCTGGCGAGTGCCTTGAAGGCGCGGGGCGAGTCGGTCGTGGTACTGGAAAAGAGCCGGGGACTGGGCGGACGGCTTGCGACGAAGCGCGTGGGAGACGCGGTGTTCGATCAGGGCGCGCAGTACTTCACCGCGCGGCAGGCGCCGTTCCGAGCGCTGGTCGCCGCTTGGCGGACGCGAGGCGCGGTCACGAACTGGCCGGCCGCTGGCGCGGATCGGTTCATCGGCACGCCGAGCATGAACGCCATGGGAAGACTGCTGGCGGAAGGACTCGACGTCCGACGCGAATCACACGTCGGGAGCGTCAGGCGCGAGGGCGGGTACTGGCGGCTGGCGATTGACCATCAGCCGGCGATGCGCGCCGGTCGATTGCTGCTGACCGCGCCGGTACCACAGTCGCTGGCGCTGCTGAGATCCGGCGGCGTGCCGTTGCCAGACAGACTGTTGCTCGACTTGCAGGCCTTGACCTACCACCCGTGCGTTGCGCTGCTTGTCACGCTGGACGGGCCGAGCGCGGTCCCGGTCGAGGGGCTGGAACTCCACGCCGGCCCTGTGCGTTGGCTGGCGGACAACACCAAGAAGGGGATTTCGGTGGGCGTGGCGTCCGCGGTCACCGTGCACCTGCAAGCGGCATTCTCGGCGGCGCACTACGGGGACACCGAGGCTGAACTCGTCCGGCTCGTGCTGCCCGGGATCGAGCAATGGCTCGGCGCACCGGTATTG